>CAZHLC010000094.1:0-9521 GCA_964532545.1 uncultured Leptospiraceae bacterium
TTCTGCCGCCCACAGCGGTTGAAAACCTCTCAGTGCGCATTAAGAACATCAAACGCGTGCTCAAGATGCATCGCGGTGATAACCCTGTTTTTCTGCACTATCGAAATCACGAAGACAAGAGCCAGGTAGTAAGGGTACACCCCAGCTTCTACGTTAACTACGCCCCTGAGCTCGATCACAAACTCAAAGAAGTTCTGGTCTCACCCAAACACCTGGCCTGGCAAATTGGCGACCAGCTTGAGACTGCTGACGGGCAGGTATCGCTGGCCAATTAATGAGCCGCGAAACAGCCAACCTCTTACGACTCATTTCAATTACGGCTGTTTTAATCATACACCTCACCTCACCGTGGGAGCTTGCCTTCTTAAAAGACCATAATTACTTTTCAGAAGACTTTCTGGCATCGCTGATGAACCAGTGGGCCCGTTTTGCAGTGCCGGTCTTTGTCATCATTTCGGGTTATGGGCTGAGCAAACGATACGCTAAAGATGGTTCATTTGAGCTGGGCTCTTTTTTTAAAAGACGCTTTGTTAAAATTGGTCTGCCCTTTGTTGTCATTACCATCATCATTCTGCTGCTAAATAAAAAGCTTACCTACAATGGCGAATCTGATTTTGGCAGCAACCTGGTAAATATTGGTAACACCCTTTTTACCTATTTCTTCAAACGGGGTGCTGACTATCATTTTTACTTTTTCACTATTATACTTGAATGTTATTTGTTTTTTCCGCTATTGCGGCGGGTAAACAGTGGCTGGTTTCTACTGGTGCTTCTGTTAAATCAGCTGTACTTTACATCACCTTCGCATCTATTTATTCGCGACTGGGGGTTATACCGACCATCATTTCCCTCATCGTTTATCGCATACTGGGTTTTCTATTTCTATCTGGGAATCTTCTGGGCCAAACATGAAAAGAAGATTAAAGAAAAGCTGGCCCGCATACCACAGACCATAACATGGCTGTTGCTGCTGGCTACAATAGCACTGGTCATGAGCGAATATGTGTGGTGGTCGTACCGCTTAAGCGGCAATGCCAATGCCAAACCAGACTGGTACAATCACTTTCATCGCTGGGTGGTGATCGTTTACGCCATTGTGGTGGTTGGCTTTTATATCAGGTTTGATAAATATATTCAAGGTCTGCTCAAAGATAAATACACAGGGCAGGTGGTGGCTGTGGCCACAGGTCTTTCTTTCACTGTATACATATTTCACACATGGGTTCTCAGGGGGCTGCGCCATACCTTCTTCAGCTATGAAGTGATTATACTGACAGTGGCGCTGGTAAGCGCCAGCTTCTTCATGGCTCACCTGCTCAACCTGGCTGTACCCTTTGGCTGGCTGAGAATTCTGCTAGGTTTACCCGAGCAGAAGCTGAGCTCAAAAAAGCCTTGACCCCTTGCCCAAAACAGGTTGATTTTTCGCTGAACCAACAAGCATGAGCCGGTCTTATCGATCTCGTTACGTTAACCGTCGCAATTTTCGCAGCCGCTATAAAAAGCGCCAAGAAAAGTCAGCCGAAGAGAATACAGAGAAAGAGGTGCGTGTCAGGCACTATGGCCTGCCCACCAGTCGTTTTAACATCTTCGATCTGCGCACTTTTTTCAATCTGCCTTTTTTACAACCCATTGCCCAGGGTTTCAAATATGCCACTCTTGGCATTAACAAAGTACCTATCGGGGTCTGGGCTTTTCTGGTTATTGTTTTCGCCATTGGCCTGCGCCTGCTCTTTCCCATGGGCCTCTATGCATGGGATGATTTTGACTACGCCACCATCGCGAAGTCGATCAAAGATGGCCGCTACTCAATCGCCAACTACAGCAACTGGTTCGGTCACCGGCTACCGGTGATTATGCCGGTTGGCTGGCTTATGCGTATATTTGGCGACCAAGAGTGGGTTCTACTGCTCTGGCCCATGATCTGCTCAATTCTGAGCATAACCTTCATGTATTTTATCGCAAAGTACCTGTTTAATCGTAAGGCGGGTTTCTTTGCTGCCCTGGTCATGGCGGTGCACCCCTTTGATGTAAAGCTGGCCACGGTGCTGCTACCAGCATCTGTTTACACCATGCTGCTCATGGGTGGCGTATTGTTTTTTATACTGGGTGAGAAAATCAGACCTAAACATAACAACTGGTTTTTTCGTCTGCCCTTTGCCCCATCACGACGTTACAAATCAATTCATCAAGATTACAAGATTTTGAGATATCTGCTATGCATTATTCTCTGGTTCATCGCAGGAATTTTCATGAGCCAGACTTACTACATCAGGGCCTATGGTGGTTTAATTCTGGGGGTACCGGCTCTCTATATGCTGATCAAATACAGAGTCTCTCTGTTTTATCTGTTTGTAGTTGTTTTAACCGCCCTGGCATGGCTGGCCTGTGAATGGTATATTCAAACAGAAACCGGTGAATGGTTTTTTATCTTTAAGTTTCTTACAAAGCAGGTGGGCCCTGACGCATATATCACTGAAAACGTAACCAAACATTTTGACCTATACCGCACCATGATGTTCGATGAGAAGGTCTACAGTGCAATCACCATAACGTTTGTAATTTTTCTACCAATCTACTTCTGGAAATTTAACCGGCTCACAGCCGGCAAGCAGGCAGCAATCTGGGTACCCATGGGCTTCTTTGTGTTGTTCTGGTTTTACCTTGAATTCGGGGTGACTTCAATCAAGCACTTATCGTTTCTTCATAAACGAGAGCGCTATATTGGTTTGATCACACCGGCCTATTGTCTGGTCATTGGCCGGGTGCTGGCCAGTAAACTGCCAAGAGGCGCCATACCTGTGATTGTAGTGGCCCTGGCTCTACTGGCAGGGTTCTGGTACTTAAAGGCCGGCCTGCCCCCCTGGGTCGAGACCGGCTCTCTCTATCTTAAAAACCCCAATTAGTTTGAGGTCTGTACCCGGCGCCAGTCGTTGGCCCAGTAAGCAAATGCACCCTGGTTACGGGTCTGCACCCAAAGTTTACCACTACCGCTGAACTTCGCAACCAGGCCTTCACCGCTGAGAAACAGTGATTTGAGACCACCAACTTTTTCAACTGAATAATTAAGAGTCGACTCAAAGCCCACAATGTGGCCGGTATCTACCACATATTCTCCGCTGACATCAACCTCATGAATGGCACCAAAGCTTGAAAAATACAGGTCACCAGTACCGCTGATCTTCAGAAAGAACAGGCCTTCGCCACTGAACATGGCCTTAAAGCCGCCCCATTTGCTGTCTACATCAAGACCGGTATCGCCGGCTACATAAGCACCCCGGCTGAGAATAACCTCATCGCCCGTCATGGGTCGGTGCATAATATCGCCCATGGTAGCGCTGGTCAGGTAGAGCTCTCCGTTACCACCTTCAGCTGTGAAAGTGTTCTGAAAGAACGACTCACCGCCGAGAACGGCTCGCTTGGCCGATGCCAGAATACCGCCCTTGGCTTCAGTTTTAATCTGAATTTCAGGGCTCATGGCAACCATGGCGCCCGCTTCAGCCTGAACTGACTCACCGTCTAGCAGCTGCAGTTTAATTATGGGAAAATCTGGTTTCTTTAAAATTTCGTGATTCATTTACTTACCTCTTTAACGTTGCTTTGGCGGAAGTTCAGAACGTAAAAATCCACCCAAACCTGGAGTATTTCGGGTCTGCACCCAGATGCGGCCATTACCTTTGAAATAGGCAACCAGGCCTTCACCCCCGAGAAAGAACGACTTCCATCCGCCGAACTTTTTGATTTCATAATTCAAGCCCTCTTCAAAGGCAACGATGTGGCCAGTATCTACTACAAACTCACCATTAACGGTGATTTCTTCAATACCGCCAAAGCTGGCCAGCAGCAGTGGGCCAGAACCTGAAAGCTTCAGAAAGAAAAGTGACTCTCCACTGAAAAAACCTTTGAGACCCTGAAACTTGGTATCCATCTCGATTGCCGGGGTTGAAGCCAGAAACGAAGATGATTGCACGAATACCGTGCCATTAAGATCTATTTTGCTGATATCACCGGGTAGAGTGGGGGCTAGAGTTACTTCACCCTCACCACCGTTTGCGGTGAAAGTATTCATCCAGAAAGATTCACCACCCAGAAAGGCACTCTTCAGTGATTTTAAAAGGCCACCTTTCTGTGCCTTATGGGTTTCAATGCCCACGTTGGTGGTTTTGCTTACCATGGCCCCCGATTCGGCCTTGATCTGTTCGCCGTCACCCAGTGAAACTTGGGCCAATGCGTAAGATGGTTTGTATTTTATATCAATATTCATTTTTACTCACCTCTTATGAATTTCTGTCCATTTATTGTCTAACTAAAAATCAGTATGCAGTTGTGCTCGCCTCTTATGATGGCAGCAGGCCTGTAAGCCAGCTGATAAAACCGCCAGGTACTCTTGTCTGTATGTAGAGTTTGCCCTGGCCTTCAAATTCAAAAACTAGACCCTCACCTGAGAACAGCGTCGACTTCCATGAGCCGACTTTTTTGATATTGTAATTGAGGGTTTCTTCAAAGGCCACCAGGTGACCAGTATCAAGTGTATATTTGCCATTTACATCAATTTCAAGAATAGCGCCATAGCTGTTTAGAAACAGATCGCCATTGCCACCTACTTCAAGCAGAAAAGCACCTTCTCCGCCGAAGAAACTTTTTAGCCCGCCAAACTTGGCTTTCAGGTCAACGGTCTCACTTGAACAGAGGTAAGAGCCAGCCTGAACAATCAGCTTATTACTGCTCATGGGAATATAAATATTAACGCCTGGCAGGGTTGGTGCAATACCCAGCTGGCTTTTCTCGGTAGCTTTAAAAATGTTAAAAAAGAGACTCTCGCCCCCCAGAAACTTGCGTGCTACCGCTGACAGTATACCACTGCCAAACTTTGTTTCGACCTGTAGTGAAGACGTCATATAAGCCATGGCCCCAGCCTCGGCTTTGAGCGTCTCACCCGACTCTAATTCGATTTTCAAAAGTGAAAACGAAGGTTGATGAGAAATTGAGTGATTCATAGTGAGCCCTTATTATTTTGGCTCTATAAGTGCGTCAATTAAATTTGCTTTACCCGCAGTCGATGAGATTATGTCTCTTTAAAAGCCATGAAGTTGATCATTCAAATACCCTGTTACAATGAAGAGGGCGCACTGCCCGTTGCACTTAAAGCCCTGCCGAAAAAAATAAAAGGCATTGCCAAGATTGAAACCATGATCATCGACGATGGCAGTGCTGATAACACCATCGAAGTCGCGCAAAAGAATGGGGTTAAACATATTGCAAAACACGTGAGTAACCAGGGTCTGGCACGGGCCTTCATTACCGGCCTTGACCGGGCCCTGCGTGAAGAGGCCGACATCATCGTTAATACAGATGCCGACAACCAATATAATGCTGATGATATCGAAAAGCTGGTTGAGCCTATTCTCAAAGGCCGGGCAGACCTTGTTATTGGTACGCGACCTATCAGCGACACCAAACACTTCTCTTTCAGCAAAAAGGTTCTGCAGAAAATCGGCAGCTGGGTGGTACGTGTTGCCTCAGGCTCAGATGTTAAAGATGCGCCCAGTGGTTTCAGGGCCATAAGTCGCAATGCTGCCATGCAACTGAATGTATTCAGCAGCTATACCTATACCCTTGAAACAATCATACAGGCAGGTCACAAGGGTATCTCGGTGTTATCTGTTCCTATTCGCACCAATGAAGACCTCAGACCCTCTCGCCTGGTGAAAAGCATACCCAGTTATCTCAGGCAGTCGATGTTGACAATTGTGCGCAGCCTGATGGCCTATTCGCCTTTCAGGTTCTTTACAATACCTGGTATTATCAGCTTCATAGCGGGTTTTGTTATTGGTATTCGCTTTCTAGTATACTATATCACAGATGGCGGGGCTGGCCATATTCAATCGCTGATACTGGCATCAGTACTGCTGGGTTCTGGTATTTTTCTGATAATCATTGGGCTGATTGCCGATTTAATTTCAGTTAACCGCAAGCTTTTAGAGCAGATCGATTTTCGCCTGAAAAGAATCGAACTCAACAATGGTAAAAAGTAGTTTAGCTGCGGCTATTCTTCTATGTGTGGTGCTGCCCCTGAGGGCCAGCATACAAGAGCTTGAGGTAAAGGCCAACTACTCAGGCCATGATGCTGCCTATTCATTTGGTATCTTACAATACAGGGGTTATTTCGATCGACTGCTAGCTGGCAATGGCCATGTCTATGTCGATTTCGATACCGAAGCTCTTTATTTACAGGGGGGATATAACATCGGCCCCATCAGCTTCGGCCCCCGGTTCAAAGGCCACCTCGCAGACTGGCAGAATCTTCAATTTGTTACCAATGAAAACACCGGCCGCCGTATAAATGATATTGAAATAAAAGCATCATACCTGATGGCTGGGGTCTACAGCCGTTTGAGCTTACTGAACAATGCCTATGTAGAAATTTATGGGCAATACGTCAGTTCAACCTTTAAACCACGCTCTAACAGCGAATTACTGCTAGAGGGTGGTCAATGGTTTGAAAGCGCCCTGTTTATGGGCTGGTACAATGTATTTTTGATTAAACCGGGCATCTCAGTGGGCCAGCAGGCCAGCCTTGGTTTGCAGAGCTTTACCTCGATAAGAGACTATAGATACCAATCGAACCCCGGTACCCTTGCAACTATTTCAACCCCCCGTTCGCAGTTTTATCTCACCGAATTGCGCCTTTTCTGGGGCCAACAATTTAATAATATGATTACTACTGCCCAGCTCAACCTGGGGGCCTATGACTTTCTACGCGACCAGCAACAGACTGACCTCGTTTTCTTCTATTCTGTTGGTGGGCCAGAAGCACGCTATCGTCGCCTCGCCGGGTTTGCTTTCAGCGAATTCAGGTTGGCTGGCTTTGGTCTCTTGAATCTCGATGCATATATTCCGCTGTTTGCCAATGTTTACCTCTGGCCAGTGTTTGATATTATGATAGCAAATTCTAAAAAAGCGGGTTCGGTAGCCCATGCAGGCAGTGGTCTGGGTTTCTATCTAGAATTCAGTGAACAGAGTTTGAAATATGCTCTTTATCTGCGCGGTGATTACGCAATTACTGCAAGACGCCAGAATGAGATTGAAAAAGTGCAGGTGTTTTTCGGCTTATCTGCTTTTTTTTAAGAGCGGCCTTTCGCGATGGCATCAAGCGAAAGCAAAGTCTCAATCATAGGCCCAAGGGTATCAAGGGGTAGCTGGTTAGTGGCATCTGATTTAGCAGAAGCTGGGTCGGGGTGCACCTCGGTAAAGAAACCATCAACCCCTACAGCCGCAGCAGCCCGCGCCAGCGGAAAAGCCATCTCTCGCTGGCCACCCGAAACTTCACCACCCCCTGGCAATTGGGTAGAGTGAGTTGCATCAAAAACCACATGAATACCCTGGGCACGCATTTGTTCGATGCCCCGCATATCTACCACAAGGTTATTATAGCCAAAGGTATAGCCGCGCTCGCATATGGTGACTTTCTCTGAGCCCGCACTTTGAAATTTTTCAACAATACGCATTACGTCAGTTGGCGCAACGAACTGACCTTTTTTAATATTTACCCACTTATCGGTTTTTGCTGCTGCCACAATGAGATCTGTCTGCCGACAGAGAAAGGCCGGTATCTGCAGCATATCTGCCACTTGCGCAGCCGCTTCAGCCTGTGCTGGTTCATGTATATCGGTTAAGACCGGCATACCAAACTCTTGTTTAATGCGCGCCAGCTGCTCAAGGCCTGCTTCAAGGCCCGGGCCCCTGAAAGAATTGATGCTTGAGCGATTAGCTTTATCAAAAGATGATTTGAAATAAATAACAAGATTATGCTTCTCACTGAGCTGCTTGAGCTGGGTAGCCACTGTATTCAACAGCTCATCGCTTTCGATCACGCAGGGGCCCGCAATCAAAAAGAAAGGCAGTTTGCCACCAAATTTGCCACCAGCGAATTCTTTTTCAGTGGTTTGAACCATAGATGGTCAGATTGAGAAAAAAAGACTGCCGGTAAAGACTATCCGGCGCGTTCGAGCAGGCCACTTTCAATGGCACCAGTATACTCAGGTACTATTGATTTCAGTAACATCTGAATTTCTTCGGTTGAATCGGCAGGCTCAATTGATAACAATTGTTTAAGATCAGATATAAACTGGCCATAGACCTCGCCCATACGGGCAACTTTTACCCCGGGGTGCTCGGTAGCCTCGGTGGCCTCAAGCTCAGTTAGCAGCTCTTCATAGAGCTTTTCACCGGGTCGCAGGCCAGTAAAGGTAATTTCAACATCACGATCAGGTACTTTACCTTCGAGTCTAATCATATCACGGGCCAATTGCAGAATCGAAACTGGCTCACCCATATCAAGTACGAATACTTCGCCACCATTGCCCTGGGCCGCAGCCTGCAGTACCAATTGGGTGGCTTCAGGTATCGACATAAAATATCTTTTTATTTCAGGGTGTGTTACAGTAACCGGCCCACCACTTGCAATCTGCCGCTTAAACAGAGGAATTACACTGCCCGTGCTACCCAGCACATTGCCAAACCGAACCGCCATAAACCGGGTACGGCCTTCACCCTGTAGCTGCTGGCAGATCAACTCACATATTCTTTTGGTAGCACCCATAATATTAGCCGGGTTAACCGCTTTGTCTGTTGAGAGCAGAACCATTTTTGCAACGTTAAAGCGGTTAGCTGCCTCAGCCACATTGTAGGTACCCATTACATTGTTCATTACAGCTTCAAAGGCGTTGAATTCCATCATGGGTACGTGTTTATAGGCTGCTGCATGAAAAATTGCACTTGGCCGGTACAAGTCAATTACGTTTTCAACCTGGGCCTTGTTCTGCACATTGCCCACAATAGGAATAATATTGATATCGCTGAACCTTTCTTTGAATTCCATTTCAAGGTTGTAGAGAAAGTACTCAGTTAATTCAAAGACCACCAGGGCCCGGGGGCGGTAGTAGGCAATCTGTCGACAGAGTTCAGAACCGATCGAACCCCCTGCACCCGTCACCATTACCACCTTGTTGGTTATCATATCACCAACCATAAAATTATCAAGAATGACTGAGTCTCGGCCCAGCAGAAGATCTTCGGTCTGCACTTCTACCAGGTGATTAAGAATAGAGCGCTGGTGAAACATGGTATTAAGGCCACCAAGGTGTTTGAGGGCTATACCCATGGGCCTTGTAATGAATGCGATTTCTCTTAATTTCTTTGAAGAAAGATTTGGTATGGCTACGATCACTTCGTCAATACCGGCATTTTCAATGATGGGGCGAAGATCAGAAATGTCGCCCAGAACGCGGTGGCCCGGGTAGGGTTTCTGCTTTGAATTGTTACCCAACTCAATAAAGCCGGCTATACTTGAGTAGAGACGGGGTTTGCTTTGAATTTCGTAGACCAGCTGGCCAGATATGGGGCCGGTGCCAATAATAAGTACATTACGTTCTAGATGTTTTTTGATATTAATGATTCCCCAGAAAGAAAACCGTGCCAATGTTAAAGAAGAAACCAGTATAAACCAGTCAACCACCAGCATA
>CAZHLC010000095.1:0-9507 GCA_964532545.1 uncultured Leptospiraceae bacterium
AAAAAAGAGAGCAGCAAGATTGCCCTCACAACCGGCGGGGCCATTATTGAAAGCAAGAAGCCCCTGACTTTCAAAGCCGGTCGCACAGCCATCAGCATGGCCGCTGGCAGTCAGATTTTTGTGGCTTTTGGCAAAGAACAGAAAGATCATCTGTGGGTATGCATAAATAAGGGCCGTGCCACTATAGAGGCCCATGGCCAGGCTGTGGCCATTGCCAATTATCAGGGGGTTGCGGTTCTAAGCAACCGAATCACCAGACCAAAGATGATTGAGTTTACCAGAAAGATTAACTGGTTAATGAACCCGAATAAAGGTGAGATCAATGATTTTACTGTGGTTGATGAGAACTATCAGTTATTAGAAGAAGATTATGATTGACATTACTGTCTATATTTATTAATTTCTGACCGTGCAGACTGCTATCAGGTCATATCAAGATCTATGTGAAGACAAGTCATTACGTGACTTGCCCTATCGAATTGAGACTGATAAGTATGGCAAAATCATCATGAGCCCCACAAGAATGCAGCATGGGCGATGGCAGTTTTTAATTGGCCAAAAGCTAGAGGCTCTCTTAAACGGCGTCGCTGTAACTGAAGCTGCTATTCAAACATCAGATGGCACCAAAGTGGCCGATGTTGTCTGGTACTCAGAGAGCCAGTGGCAAAGAGTCAAAGACGATTACGATGCCAGCATAGCCGGTGAAATCTGTGTCGAGATATTTTCACCAACTAATTCTGATCAAGAAATGCAGGCCCAAAAAGCATTGTTTTTTGAGAAAGGTGCACAAGAGGTATGGATTGTGAGCCTTGAAGGTCACGTAACTTTTTTTGATGGTAATGGCCTGCTAAACACCTCTAAAATGGTGCCTGAGTTTCCGAAGAAATTAGAATCTTAATCAACGACCCGTAGAACCTGATCTAGCTGGCTCATACTAAGCACCTTGCGAATAGTAGAGTTCACGTTTGTCAGGCTGAGAACCCTGCCTGCCATTTTCTCTTTTAAGATGATGAACTGCCCCATGGCCATTGAGTCGATAATATGCACTTCTTGCAGATCAATGGTAACATTCTGCTTAGCAACCCCGCCTTCATCAACCAGGGCCTCAACCATGTCTATCGCGGCCTGGTAGGCCAGGGTTTTCATCTGCGGTACGACCAGCAATTGTTTCTCTTGTTGCTCAACCCGCGCTATTTCTGCAATTTTCTCAAACGCCACTATAGACCAGCTTTCTTCATGGCCTGACTGGATTTATAAGGGCAGTCTTCAAGAGCAATTTTATAAGCGGTCTTGCCGGCTTTGTTTTTTAAGCGCGAGTTAGCCCCTTTCTTCAATAAAAATTTAACAGTCTGTACCCGGCAGGCCCTTGCTGCATTCATCAGGAGTGTGATGCCCTCTTTGTCTTGCACATTGATTTTGGCATTGGTATTCAGTAATAGCTCAGATATTTTATCGCGACCCAGCAAGGCAGAGCTGTGAATATCAAGAGCCAACAGAGAAAATGTTACCACAATAAAAATGCCCGCAACCAGCCACGATTTCATGCTGCGATTTTGCGCCTTTTAATAATTCTGTCAATAAAAACCAGAGGGGTTTTTTTGCTTGAAGGGGCCTGAGGGTAAATTTGAATCGATTATGGCTATACGTTTGTTGCTGATATCACCGTTGCTATTCTGCTCATTTCAATGTATGTCTTCAGGCAAGGTCACCTTGAATGATGCAGGTGAGGGCTGGCTAAATGAAGATACTCTTATCGTAGAGTCGTTTGGTGAAGACGGCAGCAAAAAAGAACAATGCAAAACTCAGGCCCGTCAGACGGCCGAGGTACGAACCCTCGAATTACTTATAGGTACGGGCGTTCACTGCGATTCTGAATACGAAACGTGTTTACAAAAGTTTAACCAGCGGGCTGATAAATATCGCGCCGCTTTTACGCAGGCCGCAGTTACCATGCAACTGGTGGCAGAACAGGGTGGCGCCTGCCAATATCACACCATCTATAAAAAGACTGGCCTGAAAAAACAAATTGACGCTATAAAATAGTTCACCCCGGCATAGGGGCGAACTTCTCAATAAAGAACTGGCTGATATTGGGGAACGTAAACTGCAGGGCATACATTGACGGGTAGATCAATCGTTTTTTGCCTAAGCTATTAAAAATCAAATGCGCCAGTTTATCTGGTGTGCCCATGGGTGTCAGGTTAGCCAGGCCGCTGTCTAAATTCTCAAGCGAGGCTTCGGCCATGGGTGTCTCAACTGGGCCCGGGTAAACAGTCAGAACTTTCACCTTACTTTGTTTAAGTTCAATGCGCAGAGTTTCTGAGTAATTGGCAAGAGCAGCCTTTGAGGCACTGTAGTGGGCCATGCCTGGTAGTTTGGCAATGGCACTGAGACTGGCGATATTTACAATAGTGCCTGTGCCGCGCTCTTGCATGGTTGGCAATACACGATTAATAATGCGCATGGGGGCAGAAACGTTCAAACGTAACAGCTTTTCGGCTTCTTCATCGCTGATGGTTTCTGCGGCGGCCACATATTGCATGCCGGCATTGTTGATGATAACATCAATGGGCCCCAGGGCTTTCTCGGCTGCTTCAACCCAGGCAGTGGCCTGTTTTAAATCTGATAAATCAGCCTGTTGCACAGAGACTCTGGTCTCAAGACTCTTGGCCAGCTCTTCGAGTTTGTTTTTTCGTCGGGCTATGATAGTAACTGCATAGCCCTTTTCTGCAAAACGTTTAGCCAGCGCATGGCCTATACCGCTTGAAGCACCTGTGATCGCAACATGCATAATATCCCTCTGAACACTAAATTTGAGCTAATATGGGGTAAAATTTGTCTAATGGCGCCCCATCTTAGGATTTTGCACTCTGTTTTCGCCTAAAAGAGAGCATTGAAAGATCATCTTCTTGCGCGGCGGCCCCCTGAAAACCTTTGAAATCGCGAATAAGGCTGGCATGCAGGGTGGGCAGGGGGTCTGAAACACCCTCATGAATTATTGATCTCAGGCGCTGCTCGCCATAAACTATTCGGGCCGCATTTCGTTGTTCGAGAAAACCATCGCTGAAAATATGCAGGCGATCGCCTGGCCCGAAATCGAGCGAACCGTCTTCATATTCGGCCCCCTGGGCCAGTGCCCCAATCATGAACCCCTTTGTATCAAGAGTCGACCAGCTTTTGTCGCCAGCGTGGTAATAGAATGGGGGGTGATGGCTGGCATTACAATAAGTGAGCCGGTAATTCTCATCGATGCGCACTAAAAAGCCGGTTAGAAAATCTTGTGTGGTAATTGAAAGAGCCAGGCGCTGGTTCGCGATGGTAAAAATTTCAGCAGGCGTGCGCACCTCATCGGCCAGGGTAGTAAGCAATTGTTTCACAGCCATGGTTACAAACGCAGCGGGAATACCATGCCCAGAGATGTCGGCCTGAAACAGGTACACACATTTCTCATGGCGAATTATTTCGAAAAAATCACCCGACACCTTTTTCATGGGAATATAAATTGAGGCAATCTCAATTTCGCGCCAGGGGTCGAGGTTGTCGGGCAGAATACTTTGTTGAATATCAGCAGCCAGGTCAAGCTCGGCCTGCATAATCTGATCTTTTTCAACCAGCTGCTGGTGAGCCTGTTTGACATTTTCATGGGCCTTATCGAGCCTGAAGGTTAACAGTATGAAGTTTACCCGGTGGCGATGATCGTAGTAGTTGAAAATGCCCATGGCGACGATGTAAACAATGTTGAGTATGGCCAGAAACTGAAAGCTTTCTTCGGGTCGGTAGAAGAAGAAGTATACAATCGATGGCCCCGACAGGCCAAACGACCAGGTGTAATACATCGAAGGATAGTAGGCGAAGACTGAAGCGGCCCCGGCAATCAGTGCGGCCAGCATCATCACCGTCAAATAGATGAAGTCAATTGGCAGCATTCGGTAGTAGTAAACAATCAATGCTCCGAAAAGAAAGCCGGTGAACAGCAAACCACCGGCCAGTATCAGCAAACCAAGGTGACGTTTGCTGGTAATCTTATGTATAATGAAGCTATTAACGATGGTGATGGTCAGCACCACAAAATAGGGCGCAAACCATTCGAAGACCCATGGGTCATCGGTGTATTTCAACACGAAATAGAGCTGAAAAAAGAAAATGAAATAACCGCCCCCGGTGGTGGGTCGCAGAAAAACTACGAAATTTTCATAGAGCTTCTGGGCCAAACGTTCGCGAATTTCAGGGTTTTTAACAGCCACCCCTCATTAAGCGAGCCGTAACCCTGGGTGCAAGTAGAAATTACCAGCTCTACTTTTTAGTTTTGGCCCGTTTTGCAGCAATGGCCGCCAACCCGCTGTTACCAGTAGTATACTTATAGTTAAACTTCATTTGGCTAATGTGGTATCCAGAACCTGATTTCGTCAGCACAAAGTCATAGGTTCCTACTACGGCCCAGAGTGGCCCCTCTTTGATACCCTTGATATAATGAGTAGCGATACCATAACAACTCAGCTTGATGTCGGTACCACTCTGGTCAATGATGAAGTTGCCCAGTTGGTGATGGGTGCTATCAAAGCCGGGTAGAAAACCGCTCCAGCTTGCCACTATTTTATCAGCAGAAAGAGTGGCCGCAGGCTTACCGGTAAACGAACTGTAGTCTAGTTTCACCTTATCTGCAAAGGTCGATTTAACTTCATGCCAATTGCCCTGGTCGGTAAAAACAAAGGTTTTGGTAACCGTTTCAACGATCTTATGCCGAGTTGATGTTTGCGCACAGGCCATTAATGTTGTTAATGCAATAAAAACAGCAGTTTTCTTCATTGTATATTTCCTTCATGTCTCATATTAATGAAGTTACAATGGCTGGGCGGTTGCGAATTGTAGATAATTGCAGGTTTTTTTGGAATTAAATTGCTTTTGATAAAGCAAAGGTCACCAGTTTTTGATGGCTTTTACTACCTCGTTGCCATAGTCGCCTTTTACCTTTTTCATGCGGGCTTTGAGGTTTTTAAAACCCGAGGCAATACGGTATTTGGCTACCCAGTTTACCAACCAATGGGGAATTGAACCCCCCGGGTCAGTGCGAAAGGTAAATTCAACATAGACCCGCTTGCCCCCACTTACGGGCTTAAAAGACCACTTGCCCCGATTCAGAGGAATGCGCACAATGCCCGGGCGGCGGGGCCGGCTTTTATGGCTGACCTCTCGCATAAAAATATGAACCCACTTACCCTTTTGATCAACCGTGATATTTGTTTTGGTCACCAGATCTCGGTTGTTCACAGGCCAGGGCAGATTCATTTCAAAATAGTTAATAAACTGGTAATCACTATGGGTAATTAGACGCTCAAAGCGTTTGAGATAGGGCTGCCATTCTTTGAACCTTTTATAGTCTAGAATTACGGCCAGTAGATCTTGAATGGCGAAATTGAGAGTGGTGCGAGCCTTTACTTCAATGAGCGAGGTGCCGGCGATTTTGCGCTCATAGACTTTTACCCCATCTCGATTAAGGGCTAATTGCCATTTAGATTGGCTTAGAAGAGGCAGAGTCAGGGCAAAAAATAACAGAGCAAAGCGCACCGGTCACAACACAATTCTGAGCTGGGGCGTGAATTCTGTTTGACACTTGTTAACCGACAGCGCTGCTAGCCGGGGGCAGGGTTTGCCCCAAAATTAATTAAGGATTTAAACAATGAGAATGAAACTTACCGTACTTATTATGGTTGTAGCAATGCTGGGCATGGTCGCATGCAAAAAGAAAACTGACGATCAATCAGGCGCTGGCAGCACAAGTGCAGCCAGCGGCAGCAACCCCCTTGTAGGAAAATGGACTATCGACCTTGAAAACATCAAGAATGACCCCAAGGTAAAGGCCGCAGGCCCAATGGCCGCGCAAATGCTTAAGATGTTTGAAGGTATGACCATTGAATTTTCAGATGATACCATGACGGCGAACATGCTGGGCAAAAAAACCGGCGGAAAATACGAGCTGGTGAAATCAAATGGTGATTCGGCAACCATTAAAATTTTAGATGGCAAAGAAAAAGGCCAGCAGAAAACAATTAAGATCATCGAAGGTGGTAAAAAAATAGAACTGCCATCAGAGGGTAAAGGCCCGGCTCTGGTATTAAAAAGAGCCTGATCATAACTAATGGTGCTGTCGTTATTGGCAGCACCGAAATTCTAGAACCTCTGCTGCAACAGCAGGGCAACCCTTGTTTGTTTTCTGTTTCTTTCTCTTTCTGTAGCCTCAGAATTTATTAATAAGCCAATAGATAGTGGCTTCAAACGCCGTGTTAAATAGTAACCGGTAATACCACCTATAATAAGGCTGGTTGGGTATACCCATGCAAAGCGCCCCCAATTTGGTTGGCGAAAACCGTCAGCCCACAGGGCCAGTGCGCCCGCGGTACCTGAAAAAAGGCCAGAGATCAAAAAGGCTGGCACATAGTTGGCGGCATATTCACCCGAGAGCTCATCGTCAACTTCGGCGGTAACATGCACGCTCATATAGCTGAGGCCGACATGCAGAAACAGGCCACCAATCAAACCAGCGCAGTAGAGGGCTGTTTTATCTCGCGTTCCGCCGCAGATACCATTATCGTTGGCATTGATGGCCGCAGCGAAAAATGTGCTTAGCATAAAAGCAAGCAGCACCCTCTTAAACAGCATAGTTCATTTGAAGAAAGAAAAGTGCCCTGTCAAGAAGGCAAATGTACCAGTTTTTTTGCTGGGCAGGCAGAACAAGGCTGATAAGCTAAGGTCATGAAGGGTCTGATCTGTGCTGTGTTGATTCTGGGGGTAACTGGTTGTGCTGGCATAAGAAGAACCTTTATTGCCTGGTTTGGTGATGCCGGCAAATACGCACCCGAAGGTACACCCACCCAGCTTAAGGGCACCTTTGCTCAAATTGATCAGAAATCTATAAAGATAAATGTTTCAATGAATGTGGTGGCTACTTCTTTGAAACAGCCTACTGCCTTTGCATTTTTTCCTGATGATAATCGTAAGATCTTAGCCCTTGAAAAACAGGGGCGGGCTGTTCTTATTAATGATGGCAGGGGCAGCACTGCCCTGCAGCTACAAGTTAATTCTGATTCTGAAATGGGTCTGCTTGGTCTGGCCTTTCATCCGAAATTTGCTCAGAACCGCTTTGTGTTTTTATGCTACAACCCGGGCGGTACGATGCTCAGCCGGGTTTCACGTTTTACTGCTAATGTGCAGAATCTTATTGATAAAAGCTCAGAGAAGGTCATTTTTGAAATGAAGCAACCCTATGCCAATCACGATGGGGGTGACCTTGCTTTTGGCCCCGACTCATACCTGTATCTGGCCTGGGGCGATGGGGGTTGGCGTGATGACATTCATGGTCATGGCCAGAATCGCAAAACTCATCTGGGTACCATCATGCGCATTGATGTCGATCAGCCTTCGCCCGGCAAAGGCTACTCTGTGCCAGCTGATAACCCCTTCGTAAAAAATACATCGCACCTGCCAGAAACCTGGGCCTATGGCTTTCGTAACCCCTGGCGAATAACTTTTCTGCCCGATGGGCGAATCATTGCAGCCGATGTTGGCCAGAACAAATATGAAGAGGTGACAGTGGTCTCGGCCGGCGAAAATCACGGCTGGAATGTTAAAGAAGGTTTTCATTGTTTTAAACCAGAGTCGGGCTGCAAAGGCACTGGGCTGGTTGACCCGGTGCATGAGTATAAACACCCCATCGGGGCTTCAATTACAGGCGGGCATGTCTATGCGGCCAAAACCATCAAAGAGTTGAGAAATCATTATATCTTTGCTGATTTTATCAGTGGCCGCATCTGGGCCCTTGATATGAGCTCACTCAGGCCTCAGCAGAACAACCGGGCCAAAAGTCTGGGTAAATGGCCTTTATTGATTTCAACCTTTGCCCGTGATAGCCGGGGTGAAGTCTACCTGGCCGATTTTGGCTCTGGTCGCATTCTCAAAATTACCGCAATAGCAGCTAATTAGAAAACCGTTGACCGAGAAAGAAAGGGCTGGCCTCTGGCGGCATGTCGCGCCTGTTTTTTAGCTTTGTTCTACTGATTCTTTTTTCTCTGCAATGCGGTGGTGATGCCCGTAAAGATTTTATTGAAGATTTAAAAAAAGCCTGTGAGGCCAGTGCCGAGGGTTTGAGTGTCTGCACTTGGGGTGAAAAAAACCAGAATCTGCGCTTCGGTATAAACGATGAGCTGGCAGAAGCCCAGAAACAACTGGCCGCCAGCAAGGCCCTTAAGAAAGCTCAGGGTCTGGGCTTTGCAAAAATTGAGCTTTATGCCGGCAAAAATGACGAATTGACTGAAGTGAAAAGCCCGGGTGGTGAAGGCCCCAGTGTTTTTGACAATCGCAATGAGACCATTCAAGAGTTTGTACTTGATTTCGGTAAACCGCGCAAGGGGCGTTTCAAAAGCTTTCCGTCGTATACAATTCGCTCTGATAACCACGATATCGATGAAAAGATTGCCTATGTAAAGTATGGTGACTACGACGCATTTTCAAATGTGCTGCGCTATACCCGGGGCATTGAAGATGCCCCAGAAATTGCTGCCAGCCTGGTTTCACCGCTGCGCAGTTATTACAAAACAAAGAAGAAAAAGGTTCGCCCCGGTCTCGCTGACATGGTCAGTATGCTGATTCAACAGCCGGTGGCAGGCTCTTCTTCACTGGTCAAAAAAATCTTAAAAGACCGAAAGGTTCCCCCCGAAGCATTGCGGGGCATATTGACTCATGTTCGCAAGTTACAGAATAAAGGGTACCAGAAATACGCCCGCAAGTATTTAATTGGTTCTGATGCTGATCTGGCTAAAGAAGCCGCTCTTAATTGTACTGAGTTCAAAGATAAGAAGTGTCTTAAGAACTACGAGCGTATGCTGAAAAAGTTCTGCTTTAATAAAGACCGTAAGAACCTGTGGTTAACC
This sequence comes from uncultured Leptospiraceae bacterium, assembly GCA_964532545.1. Lineage (GTDB taxonomy): Bacteria > Spirochaetota > Leptospiria > Turneriellales > CAZHLC01 > CAZHLC01. The sequence goes on from CAZHLC010000095.1 coordinate 8,925, forward strand.
CACGGGTTGCATACTCTATCAGAGAGTTAATCAAGCCCAAGGGCCTGGCGAACTCTTTTGAAGTATTCTTTGCGCCCTCGGGCCTTCGTGGCAAAGAGATTGTAGAACAAAATATACCAGATGGCCATGATACCATCTTTGATGCCGATTTTTTTACCCTCTTCATAGGTTCGCCCATAGTATGAGATAGGTACCTCATAGATACGAACATCGAGGCGTGAAATCATGGCAGTGATCTCAACCTCCATACCGAAGCCCTTGCTGGTCAGCTGCATTTCTTTGAGAATAGGTGCTCTAAAGGCCTTGTAGCAGGTTTCGATATCTGTCATGTTTACATTGGTAAGCAGGTTTGATAAAAAAGTAAGAAAGGTGTTCGCAAGGTAGTGATAATAGTAAAGAACCCGGGCAGCCTTGCGCACTAGAAAGCGACTGCCATAGACGACATCGGCCTGGCCCTTAACAATAGGCTCGATTACACCGGCAATTTCATCAGGGTCATACTCAAGGTCAGCATCTTGAATGATGATAATGTCACCGCTGGCCTGTTCTTTTGCTGTGGCAATGGCCGCGGTTTTACCCTGAT
>CAZHLC010000096.1:0-2038 GCA_964532545.1 uncultured Leptospiraceae bacterium
TTTGCCAGTGAAGGGGCTCTGGCCCTTGATCACCCGGGGTGAAGGCTTGCAGGCGAGGGTCAGCACAGAGGCCAATATAATGAATAATATCTTCTTCATGGTATCGCGATTGTGTATGAGCAGACGCCGGTGGCGCCATTACCCTGCTGGTTCTGATTGCCGCCTGAGTTCTTACTCCACCCTCTGATTTCAATAATATAGGTTGCCCCGTTGGTAAAGGTAAAATTGTTTAAAACTTCAAGACCCGAGCCGCCGGCGTTTTCACCCTTTGAGTTGGCCTTTGATTTTAAAACGCCGTTTTCGTAAACGTACAGATCAAGATCACAGGTTGCCCCCATGGCCTGAAACTGAATATTATGGGTAGTACCGTTACCCGTAATTTTGTAGTACTCGGTTGAACAGTACTTGTTAAAACCCTGGCCCCCGAAATCCATATCGATGCCCACAGTAGCCGACTGTACGTGTGACCCCCCGATAGCCAGCGAGGTATTGTAGATATTGGGGCGGCAATTATTAGCCCCATCGTCGGGCTGGCCCGCAGCCCCGCATGTGCCGCCTGTACAGAAGTCATCGTTGATCGTTCCGCCGAATTCTTTGTTCACTATGGCATCGACAGACACGGCCTGCCCAGAAACACTTTTTATAGCTTTAATAAATGGTAAGATAGTAGTGAGAGAATGGGTATTCTTCTGCTGGTTCACCATCACCCCATATATGGTGTTGAAACCCAGGGCTAATGCGTCGCTGCCATCGTTGTTGCTGTCGTATAGATCCCACATAATTTTTTGAATCGAGGTTTCATTGTGTGATCCCGCGTTGGTGGTGGCATCACTCTCAAGATTAAGATTAAGACCTACAGTAGCATTGTTGGCACCCGATGTATCATAATAGACCGGATTATTTCGCACCATGCTGCTGAAGGCATTGCCAAAACCTTCACTGAAGGCCACCCGGGGGTCAAGGCGGTTACCTATGCTGTGGGCACCCCCGATTGAATGCGATTTGCCCAGGGTTGTTTCAACGTAGTGGCCAAATTCATGGGCCACCACGGGTATATCGTACTCGTCAGCATCAACGCCAGCCTTACCCAGCAGCCAGATTTGAGAACCATCCCACACTGAGCCGGGTATCTGGCCGGTCGAAACCGAGATAAAGGTAGTGGCAACGTTTTTCGTCGACCAGAAGATATTCAATTTGGCGAAACGGGTGCCAGGGGCAGCTGCCTTAACAGCTTTAAAACAATCAAGAGCCATGTCTAAAATTGAAAAGGGCCCCGAATCACTGTTGCTTACTGAAGCCAGCAGCGCAACGGTTGAAACATCGCCTTTTTTTACCTGGGCCTCGGTGGTCAGGGCATAGATTGCACCATTGCTGGTGTTGTCGGCCACATTAAGAAGCACATCGCTGGTTGAGGGCAGCGCATCGCTATTGCCGATGCGGGCCAAGACCCTCACCTTTACTTTGCTGATATCTTTAAATTCATAAGCCACATTAAAATTGCCCGAACCGTCGGTGGCCCCCTCACCCAGCACAGCCTCACTGCTGGGGTGCACCACTTCAACCACGGCATTGCGAATGGGGCGGGTTTCAATGGTAGGGCTGTTCAACGCCAGACCGGTACCAGCACTGAAAGTAGGAAATTCATATTTCGCAGTACCTGAAATATAGCCAGAATCGTTACCACTACTGCAGTAACCCAACAAGGCTAAAATACCCATAATCATTAGAACACGCCGTTTCATTTCGACTCTATCTCTTTATAATATAATGGTTTTTTCTCATCAAGTGGGCCAATTGTCTGCTGGTTTTCTTTGTTCAGTTTTTCTACATTAATCAGGGTCGTTTTGGCCATTTTCTTGCGCCCAGAATAAATCACCGTGGTAACGGTGAGATCTTTCAATTGAGAAAACCTCAGGGTATAGTGCAACCTGAGAGTCTCACCGGCCTTGACTCTTTTTTTAGTGATACGTTTTCTGCCTTTTAGCAGCTTCACCCCGCGGCTAAGGTTCAACCGTACCACGATTCGTTCAGCAAACAG
>CAZHLC010000096.1:2057-9457 GCA_964532545.1 uncultured Leptospiraceae bacterium
CGGGGCGACGAAGATCACCAGGGGCGTGGCCTGATTTAATTTCGCAGGTCGCTGCAAACGATGCTCGACTCTGATCGGGGCCTGCACTTTTGCACCCCAGCCCAGGGTGCTGCAAAAGAAAAATATTGCCAATACTGTTACAACCTGCCTCTTCACGGTGCTTACTGAATTAAAGCAGAAATTACCTAAGCTGCAAAAAAGCCAGCATTAAAATTCCCGTTGACTATTCAGCGTAACTGAAAAATCGTACGTTTATGGCCCAATCATTTGATGTGAGCACCAAACAACAGAATGGTATTGGCATCATGAAAATCACTGGTGATATCACCTCTGAAGCTGAAGAGCGTATGAATAAGGCCTTTGACTCGCTGGTGAGTGCCGATCAAAAAACCCTGGTTTTAGATTTAGCCGAAGCCGACTACGTCAACTCGGCCGGCATTGCCATTATTATTGGTTTTCTCAACCAGATAAACAATCTGCAGGGCACCATCAAAATGGCCGGGCTCAATAAACACTTTCGCAAAGTTATCGAAACTGTTGGCCTCAACGATTTTATTCCCCTGCATGAAACCGTAGAAGAGGCGCTGCAATAAAACCAGTAAAAAGAGAAGCCAGACAAGACAAGCTGCTTCAGAATCTCGAACAAAAAAAACACGCCGTTTTTCAAATCAATGCTCTGACCCAGAAGGGCCGCCAAGACCTCATGCACCTGCTTAATGTGGTCTTTGATCACTTCAATCTGAAAGATGAGGCCCTCTATCCGGTTTTTTCGGCCGTGGTCGAGGTCATTTTTAATGCAGTTAAAGCGAATATAAAGTTTACGCTTTTTAAAGAAGAACTGAAGGCCCACATTCGGCGCACCGCTGCCGAGCCAGAAGTCACCGAAGTTCTCAATGTAATTCTTCGAGAAGAACCTCTGCTTGATTTTATGGAGCGTTATATTGTCAAAGACAAGATCAAATCACATACCTTTGAGATTCTAATGCTTGATGAAGCCCTGCGTAATAAAAGAAGAACTTTAGATGAAGCCGGCCGGCAAAAACTTGACAGCTTTCGTCAGGCCCTGCAAGAACAAGAAATCAAGGTTCACTTCACCATAGCCCTTGGCGCAAACAATATGGTGATCACCGTGGTTAATGACAGCCCCATACTACCCGATGACGCCGAGCGCATTAAAAAAAGCCGCGAAGCTCACAAAAGACTGTTTGACGAAGAACGTTCAGAAGAATTTTTTCGCGAAGATAATCTCGACACCACTGAATCTGCAGGTTACGGCATTGGCCTTGCTGATGAGATTCTTTATGAGTTCGGCCTCAATGCCCTCGAGCACTTTTCTATCGGCAGCAAAGAGGGCAAGACCACCGCTGTTTTAAAGCTGCCCATGACTTCGGTTAGACACTGAGCTTTTTCTGGCCGCCAACCCGCCTTTCAAATAAGTTCATTTTCAATGATATCATTTGAAAATACCTATTCTTCACTACCCGACAAATTCTATGCCCCGGCCACCCCTGAACAGGTGAGGGCACCCAGGCTGATCGCCGTCAATCACAGCCTGGCGACCGAGCTAGGCCTTGACCTGAGTCGTCATACTGATGATGAGCTGGCCCAGCTGTTTACCGGCCAGAGCGTACCTGAAACCGCCAGCTCGCTGGCCCTGGCCTATGCCGGCCACCAGTTTGGCCACTTCAACCCCCAGCTGGGCGATGGGCGGGCTCTGTTGCTTGGCGAGGTGGTGGCACCCCATGGCGGCCGCTTTGATATTCAGCTGAAAGGTTCAGGTCGCACCGCCTTCTCACGGGGCGGCGATGGTAAATCATGGGTGGGCCCGGTTATTCGCGAATATATTCTCAGCGAGGCCATGTATGCCCTGGGCATACCCACAACCCGGGCGCTGGCCGCTGCCCTGACAGGTGAACAGGTTTTTCGTGAACGTTCGCTGCCCGGCGGGGTTTTTACCCGGGTTGCGGCCAGCCACATACGCGTGGGTACCTTTGAATACTTCGCGGCCCGCCGAGATTTCGAAAACCTGAAGATTCTGGCCGACTATGCCATTGAACGCCACTATCCCGAGGCAGCCCAGGCAGAGAACCCCTATCTCAGCTTCATTGAGCAGGTAGCTGGCCGGCAGGCGGCTCTGGTCTCACGGTGGATGTCTATTGGTTTCATTCACGGGGTCATGAACACCGACAACATGTCGATCTCTGGTGAAACCATCGACTATGGCCCCTGCGCCTTTGTTGACAACTTCTCGTTTGATAAGGTGTTCAGCTCGATTGATCATGGCGGGCGCTATGCCTATAACAACCAGCTTAACATCGCAAGGTGGAACCTTCTACAGTTGGCCAATAGTGTCATACCCCTGGTTGACGAAGATGAGGCAGCAGCGATCAAGAAGCTCGAGAAACTTCTAGGCGAGATTTTTCCCCAGTACGATGAAGTTTGGCTAGAAACCATGGTAAAAAAATTCGGGATATTTAAAGCCAGAGAAGGTGACAAAGAGTTGGTGAATGACTTCTTACAGCACTTAGAAGACAATGAGTTAGACTTTGCCCTGAGTTTTCGTGAGCTCTCAGAAAACCCCAACAACTTTACTGAGTTTCGCCCCCGCTGGCAGCAGCGCCTTGCTGAGCAAGAGCAAAGTGAGGCCGAAGCTGTTGAGTTGATGCGCTCGGTTAACCCTGTCTTGATTGCCCGTAACCACCAGGTTGAGCGGGCCATACAGGCCGCAGTCAACGATGATTTTTCTGTGTTCGAAAAGATGAATTTGGCGTTGATGAACCCCCTCGAAGAAAACGAAGAGTTTGCCGAATTCAAAACAGCACCCCAGCCTGAAGAGCGGGTCAAAGCCACTTTCTGCGGCACGTGATTGTTACGAGACTTTTTATATGAAAGATAAGATGACTTTGGCCGGCCTATAGATATTCACTTCTGGTTTACGGTTATTTTTGCAGGCCTCGCCTTCTATTACATATGTCGCTATGAGCGAATGCTCGCCTTGTCTGCATGGTGCTGGGCCTGGTCTGCGGTTACTATCTTATTGGCTACGTGGCCGGTGGGCGCACACTCATGGCCTGGCCATTGTCGATACAGTTTTTTATCTGGCGTTCGTGATGGCGGCCCTGATCACATGGCCAAACCCGGTTAAGCTTCTCTTGCACCTGGGGGGCCTGGCCACGCTGATTCTTAAATATACGCTGATGCTGCTACAGTTCTCACGCTGACTTGGGGTTGGTAAACCCAACCATCCAGTGAATGCCGAACTGGTCAGCTACGCTGCCAAAGTAGTCACCCCAGAACTGGTCTGCAACTGGCATGGTTATCTGCCCACTAGCGGCCAGAGCATTAAACACTCGATCAACTTCTTCGCGACTTTCGGCAGTAACTGAAATTGAAAAGTTATTACCCGGAGCAATGGGGTCGCCATATTCACCAGCCCGGTCACTGCCCATAAGCATGGTCTCTTTGCTGATAGGCAAACCCATGTGCATCACCTTGTCTTTTTCAGAATCAGGTAATTGAAAGTGTTCATTAGGGGGCATGTCAGACCATTTCATCACCATGTCGAACTCGCCACCAAAAATACTTTTATAGAACTCAAAGGCCTCGAGGCAATTGCCTTCAAAGGTAAGATATACGTTAACTGTCATAGACTCTGGCCTTTAACACGGCCTTCGCAACCGTCAATTCATTTTCTAAAATGATTTAGACCAGGGGCCAATCATCCATATCGCCTACAAATTTGAGATCGTCTTCATTGATATTGTGCTTTTTAAAGGCATCAATCAGCTTGGGTTTAGCGCGCGACATACGTGATTTGACTGTACCCTCGGGCACATCAAGAAACTCGGCGATTTCACCATAGCTCATCTTGCGATAGAAATAAAGAACCAGCACGTCGCGGTGGTCTTCGGGCTCAATGGCCAGCATAATGTCTAAAATGCGTTCAATTTCATGGGCAATTGAAACCTTAAGATCTAGATCAAGGCCCTTATCGGCCAGCTCACGCTCGACCTCATCTTTGGGTATACGTTTACGCTTACGAAAGATGTCATGGCAGTGATTCACCATGATTTTGGCTAACCAGCCAATCAGGCGGTCGACCTCACGCAGCTGGTCTTTTTTGCGCAGGCCCTTTAAAATAACCTCGACCACCGCATCATTGGCGTCTTCTTCATTTTTAAGACGGCTCAATGCCAGGGCAAAGAGTTTGTCTTTAAAACCGTAGGCCCGCTCGAGATATTCATGGTCGGTCATCGGCCCGATTCAGTCTCACTCGGGGGTCAGGTCAAGCCAAAAGCGGCCCCCAGTCATAATATCCCCCCCAGTGATGAGCTAATAGTTCAAAAACAATTTACATCATATCTAAGGGGGCAATTCTGGCGTTTGAACCTATTGGTAGCGCCTTGCGTTGGCCCTGGGGGATATACAAGGAGAAACACAGAAAAATGGCCACCATATCAATGAAGAGCTTGTTAGAATCGGGCGTACACTTCGGGCACCAGACCCGCCGGTGGAACCCGAAAATGAAAAAATATATCTTCACCTCAAGAAACGGCATTCATATCGTTAATCTACAGAAAACCATCGTAATGGCAAAAAACGCCTACGAATCGATGCGCGAGCTGGCTTCAAAGGGCGGCAAGATCATGTTTGTGGGCACAAAGAAACAGGCCCAGGCTGAGATCAAAAAAGCCGCCGATGCCTGTGGCATGTTCTACATGAACACCCGCTGGCTGGGCGGTCTGCTCACTAACTTTCAGACAGTTAAGAAATCAATTCAGCGTCTGCGCAAATTAGAAGACGCCTTTGAGAATGACACTCTGCACGAGCTGGTCATCACCAAAAAAGAAGCTCTGGGCCTTGAGCGCGAGATGAAACGCCTGCGCAAATTCTTTGGCGGCATTCGCGACATGACCGAACTGCCCGATGCCCTGTTTGTAATTGACCCGGCCCGCGAAGAGATCGCCGTCGGTGAAGCTAACCGCCTGGGCATTCCCGTATTTGCTCTGGTTGATACCAACTGTGACCCTGATGTAATTCAATATCCTATTCCTGGTAATGACGATGCTATTCGCGCCATTGGTCTGTTTCTTGAAATCATGACCAATGCGATTCAAGAAGGTAAAGAAGGTGGCGAGTTCAGCCAGGTTGAGATCGATGAAGGTGACATGACCGAAGACAGCATCGATGGGCAACCCCTGGTTAAAGAAGAGACTCTCGACACTATGGAAGATTTAGAAACCCGCTACGAGTCTGGCCTCGAAGACTGATAAAAAGAGAAAAGGAGCACTCACCATGGCAGTAGATAGCGCAAAGATAAAAGAGCTGAGGGCGATGACCTCTGCAGGCATTCTTGACTGTAAAAAAACCCTCGAAGAAACCTCAGGCGACATTGAAAAAGCAGCAAGCCTGCTGCGCGAGCGCGGCATTGTTAAGGCCGTCAAAAAGATGGATCGTGACGCCTCAGAAGGCCGCTTCTTTTCTTATATTCATCATAACGGTAAAATCGGCGTACTGTTAGAGCTTAATTGCGAAACTGACTTTGTAGCCAAAACTGAAGACTTTATGCAGCTGGGCAAAGATATCTCAATGCATATTGCTGCCGCCAACCCCCAGTATGTTCGGGGCGAAGATGTTCCTGAAGAAGATATTGAAAAAGAAAAAGAAGTTCAGCGCAAGGCCCTGCTTGATGAAGGCAAGCCTGAAAATGTAATCGATAAAATTCTCGAAGGCAAGATCAAGAAGTTCGTTGGCGAAATCACCCTGTTAAACCAGGGCTTTGTGAAAGAACCAAAAATGACTATCGAAGATCTGGTTAAAGAAGCAATTTCGAAGCTGGGTGAAAACATCAGCATCGGTCGCTTTCAAAGATACGCCAAGGGCTAAAGCAAATAGACGGTGGTGATGTGAAGGGTGAATCTGCAGCAATTCCCGAAGTCACCAAGAAAAAGTACGTTGGTAAACAATACCGTCGAGTTCTCTTAAAAGTTTCAGGTGAATCACTGGCCGGGCCTGACAAATTCGGCATTGATGTCTCGACTATTCAAACCCTGGCTGGGCAGATTCGTGAAATTCATAAATTAGGTGTTGAAATCGCCATCGTTATCGGTGGCGGTAATATCTTCAGAGGTATCAAAGCCTCAAGCGAAGGTATGGATAGAGCTACTGCCGACTACATGGGTATGATGGCCACGGTGATCAACGGCCTCGCCATGCAAGACTTTCTAGAGAAAGAAGGTTTGATTACCCGCCTTCAGACAGCCATTGAAATCAAATCTGTAGCAGAATCATTTATCAGAAGAAAAGCTATTCGCCATCTTGAAAAGAAAAGGGTGGTAATTCTTGCTGGCGGTACCGGTAACCCCTACTTCACCACTGATACCACCTCAGCCCTGCGGGCCGTTGAGCTGTCAGTTGATGTGGTATTCAAACTGACCAATGTAGACGGGGTGTATGAAGATGACCCCCAGACAAACCCCAAAGCACGCAAATATTCTTACTTATCATATATGGAGGCTTTAAGCAAGCGCCTCAAAATAATGGATTCTACCGCCTTTTCACTCTGTATGGATAACGAAATGCCCATTCAGGTCTTTGACATTCAGGGCAAAGATAACCTGAAAAAAGCAGTTGAAGGCGAGTTAATCGGCACAATCATTGGCAAAGACCCGGGGGCTGTTTTTTATGGCGAATGAAGATGCTGATCTGATATTATCTGACACTGAAGACCGAATGGCAAAGGCACTTGATGCTCTTTATAATGCGCTGAGCCAGATTCGCTCGGGCCGGGCCACCACTGCCCTGGTTGATGACATCAAGGTCGATGTTTATGGCCAGAGCATGCCTCTAAATCAGGTGGCCACCATCAGTGTACCTGAGTCACGATTAATCACTATTGATGTGTGGGATAAGGCAAACCTGCAATCAGCTGAAAAAGCAATCTTAAAATCAGGTCGCAACCTTACACCCCAGAACGATGGCTCGCTGATTCGTATTAACCTACCCGAACTCACCGAAGAAACCCGCCGTGAAATGACCAAGCTGGCCAAGGCCAAGGTCGAAGAGCATAAGGTTTCAGTGCGCAACATCAGAAGAGATGGTAACGAAGAGATCAAAAAACTCAAAGGTGACGGAATTTCAGAAGACGAAATTCACACCTACCAGGCTGACGTGCAGAAACTCACTGATAACTTCACCACCAAGATGGATGACGCCTACACTAAAAAAGAAAAAGAAATAATGACAGTGTAAACTGGGGTTCTTTCAAGTTGATTCGTGCTGCCCACCAACCCCAAAACCGATCAGAAAAAACTGCGGCAGCAGATTAAAAAATCTCATATACCGAAGCATATAGCTCTAATCATGGATGGTAATGGCCGCTGGGCCAAAGCCCATTCTCT
>CAZHLC010000097.1:0-9423 GCA_964532545.1 uncultured Leptospiraceae bacterium
TTTTTCACCGTCAAGCGCGAACAAGCACTAATACAAAAAGCCACATGTTATTCTGTTTTACTATGAGACCAGCCAAAACATGGGGGAAATATGGCAGCCAAATTGGCCATTGTGGCCGGCACCGGCATACTGCCCCTGATCGCGGCCAAGAAGGCCCGGCAACAGGGCGTTGATTTTCACATTTACCCGGTTGCTGAATCAGTTTCGGCACAGGGCCACTTCACTGAGTTTACCGGGCAACTCACGGTTATTCAGATTACCAAATTTGGCGCCTTTCTTAAGCGACTCAAACACGATAAAATCACCCAGCTGGTCTTTCTGGGCAAAACCAGCAAAGAAGTACTTTTTCAAGACTTCAAGTTTGATCTCAAAGCCGTAAAGGTGCTGGCTAAAATGGTAAACAAAAATGATGATAACATCTTCTTTGCCATAGAAGCAGAACTGCGGCGTATTGGTATCGAAGTAATCGCCCAGAAACTGCTGCTTGAAGATCTTCTTTTACCTGAAAAAGTATATTCCCTTAAAAAGCCGCGCAAACAAGACCGCAAAGATATTGAATTTGGGCTGTATTATTCAAAAAAGATTGGTGAACTCGATATTGGCCAGACCGTGGTGGTACGTAATGAAAGCGTGCTGGCCGTTGAGGCCATTGAGGGCACTGATGAGTGTATTAAGCGGGGCGGCAGTCTGGCCCGTAAAAAAGGGGCCGTTGTCTGCAAAACCGAAAAAGTTTCACAAGATGAACGGTTTGACGTGCCTACCATCGGGGTCGATACCATAAACACCATGTATGAAAGCGGCTGCCATGTTCTGGCCATTGAAGCCGGTTGCACCTTTGTGGTTACCCCCAAAGAAGTGATAGACCGGGTAAATAAGCTGGGTATGATCTTTGTAGCGAAAAACCTCGATGGAAAACCAGCACTTCTATAATCTGATTTTTGCAGCCCTCAACGGTGCAGCTCTGGGCCTGGTTCGGGCCCACATCTGGGCAGGCAAAGAAAAATCTGAAAAGCGCAGTTTTGGCGGGGTCAGAACCTATACCATGGCTGCCATGCTGGGTTTTCTGGCCATGCTGTTTTATCAGATGGGCATTCAGATTATGCTGGTGCTGATTTTTGGCGCCATGGTCATTCTAGTGGTAGTAGGCTACTACAAAGACCGTAAGTTTCTTGGGCTCACTGGTGAGCTCACCTTCTTGCTCACCATGGTTGTGGGGGCGATGTGTGCCATGAACAAATTGTACGCAGCGGCCTTCATTACAGTCATTGCTGTGGCCGTAGTCGGCGCTAAAAAGCCGGTACACCAATGGGTCGAAAAAATTACCAGCAACGAAATTGAAAATGCAACCAAGTTTGGCCTGATCACTCTGGTGATATTGCCACTCTTGCCTACGAAACTGAGCATTGCCACAGAAGTTAAAGAGCAGTTCAGATACATTCCCTTTGATATTGTTAACCCCTATGAGATCTGGCTGGTGGTCGTGCTGGTCTCGGGCATAGGTTTTATTGGCTACTTATTATCAAAACTGTGGGGTTCTAAAAAGGGTATTCTGATGACGGCCATTTCAGGCGGCCTGGTAAGTTCAACCGCGGTTACCATGAACTTTTCACGTCAGGCCGCAAAGAGTCGTTACCCCTACTACCTTGCAGCGGGCATTCTGCTGGCGAGTTTGATCATGTTTCCCCGTATATTAATCGAGGGTATGATCTTTCACTTGCCCATGGCCAGGCAGCTGGCCATACCCTTTGCGGCCATGGTGGTCGCCGGGGCCGGCTATGTTTTTTATCTGCTGCGCCGTGCGCAAAACCAGAAGGCTACAGACACCGAACTTGAAGTAAAAAACCCCCTGAGCCTCAAAGATGGTATTTTCTTCGGGCTGCTTTATCTGGGCATTCAGGTGCTTGCCTGGTATGGTGATAAATATATGGGCGACTGGGGTCTTTATACAGTGGGCCTGCTCTCTGGCCTCACCGACGTCGATGCCATTACCATCAACATGGCCAAGTCATCAGCCAAGGGTATGTCACTACAGGTGGCCACTGTCACAACCTACCTGGCCGCGGTTTCAAATACCATCACCAAGGCAGTCTTTGCTGTAGTATTGGCACCCCGCTCTTTTGCCAGGCTGGTTGTGCCGGGTTTTGTGATTATTTTGCTGCCAGGTTTACTGGTGCTTTTCTTTTAATTAATTAAGCTGCAAAAAAATCGGACAGTGATCTGAACCCTGATGGTCGTTGTCATGATCTGCCTCTTTTACCTGCTGCATAAGGGCCTTATCAACCATGAAGTAATCGATGCGCCAGCCAATATTACGCTCGCGGGCTCTTGAGGCCTGACGCCACCAGGTATAGCTCACACGCTCAGGAAAAAAATGCCTGAAAGTATCAACCCAGCCATCGGCCAGTACCCGGTCAAACCAGGCACGTTCATCGGGGTGAAAGCCAACAGCCCCATCATTCTCTTTGGGGCGGGCCAGATCAACGGGCTGGTGGGCCACGTTAAGGTCGCCAGCCCAGATCACCTTTCGGCCGGCCTTGCGCAGTTTGTTTACATGCTTAAGAAAATGATCGTAAAACTTCAGCTTGCCCTGCCAGGCCTCATCGCTTTTGCCCCCATTGGGAAAATATATGCCAAGCATGGTATATTCGCCAATATCAACCGCAATTACTCTGCCCTCAGAATCATTCCAGCCGGCCATGCCGCGGGTAACCGTGGGTTCTTGTTCACTGAGTTTTTTCGAAACCCAGACACCCACGCCTGAATATCCCTTTTTTTCTGCTGATTGATAGAATTGATAATAATCATCATTGTTCAGCAGATAATCAGAAAGCTGTTCAGCCTGGGCCTTGACTTCTTGAAAAAAAGCCACATCGGGCTGGTACTTTTTTATCAGGGGCTGCAGTACTTCTTTGCGCTCAACGGCCCTGATGCCGTTAACATTCCATGAGATAAGCTTCATTGACCCTGCCTCAATGGTTTTTCAGAACAGGGCGACAAGTGCTTTGCACAGGCTCTTTACTTATAGGTAAAACTCAGCTCACCGCTGTCTTTGTGAACTTTAACTGCATTTTTCAGGTAGGCATACAGGCTTTTATAAGGATAACTTTCACGGGTGATGTAGTAATAGTTTCCCTGTAGAACCATATGATCTCGGGCTGGTTTTTTGCACCAGGTTTTGTCGGGCCTGCTCTCACAGCGCCGCTTTAAGGTTTCAGCCATATGGGGTTTGGCCTTTGCATAGGCCTGCGCCGGGCTTACCTTACTCTCGCCCACTGAGCGAAAGCCTGATTTATAGCTACCCAGATAAGTAACATCGGCCAGACAGCCTGTCAGAAAAAATACGCCTAAAAGCGGCCAAAATTGCTTCATGGCGGCAATCTGTAAGATGGCGCTGATTCTGCCAGTTTTTCAACAGCGAGAGAAACGAAAAAGCTGCTACAAAGCGCTCTGAAAACAACCGAAAATGTACTGAAGTATAATCTAATGGTTTTACGTGTTAAAAACACCGTTTTCTTCTTTATACTGGTATTCATTGCCAGCAGCCTCAAAGTCGATGCCCAGTTCATCGGCCCCGGCGGGCGCGTTAATCTAGACCAGCAAGATGTGCCCGTTGATATCGTTCGGGGTATTCGGGCCCTGGCCTCATCGGCCAATCGAAATTCAATTAAGATATCATGGGTGCCCAGTGAAATTGATGGGGGCACTCTGATTGTGGCCCGCTCACGCACCCCGATCACCAACCGCGATCTACTGCTTTCGGCCGATGAGGTGGCCAAGCTGCCCCCCGGCGAAACTTTTCATATCGACCGGGGCCTACAGCCCGGCAACTACTACTATGCGGTAGCCAATGTTGACCAGATCAGCTCTGGCAAAATTAAAATGTATGCCGGTGAGAACTATACCACCCAGCCAATTACTGTAAGACGCCGAGAAGTCGTGGTTGAAGACAGCCCGCGCAACAGCTACCGGGTCAGCCTTATTTTTGCTCAACTGATGAATAACCGTGATGTGAAAGTTTCATGGCGGGGTGTTACTGACGGTGGCGTAATATATAACGTCTATCGTTCACAAGAACCCATAAACAGCAACCAGCGATTGCGCCGGGCTAAACTGCTTGATAAGGTAACCGGTGGCGCTGAATACTATACTGACAATAACCTGCCCGGCCCTGGCATTTACTACTATGCAGTCACCGTAACCATCGGGGGCAGCGAGAATAAAAACCTCATCGCCAATCAATCATATACCACCGGCGGGGTCAGATTTGCCACAGTTGACTTGCCCATTACCCGCTATATAAGGGTGAGCATACAGAGCCCGGGTGAGGTTCTGGTTGAATGGCGCGATATATCAAACTCGCGGGCACAGGAATACAATTACGACCTGTACCGCTCAAACGCACCTATTCGTAGCGATGCCGATCTAAGCCGGGCCCAGAAACTGCGGCAGATTCGTTCAGGGGTAGAGACCTACCTTGACCGTGGCCTGCAATCGGCCACCTATTACTACGCCCTGGTGACCCGTAATACCTATGGGCAGAGCTCAAACCGTTATCTTGATCGGCAAAATACCGCCAGCATTGTGCTGGGCCGGGGAAATACCACAGTCTCAAATACCAATGTTGATCTCACTGTGACACGCCGTGTTAACGAGTTTGCCGGCGTGCAGATTTTCTCTGACTTTGCAGCCTTTGAACGGCGCAACCTCATTCTACTTTCATGGAAGAGTGCCCTGGTTGTGCACGAAAACAATCTGGTAAAAATACACATTTATCGTTTCAAAAAAAGGCCCTCTAAGATTTCAGACCTGGTTAACGGAACCCTGATCGCCAAACTCTCTAATGAGCAACAGTTGTTTGAAGAAGTGCCCCCTGAAGATGGGGTTTACTATTATGGCCTTTTTCTAGAAACACGTTTTGGCCTTAAACCCGAGTTTTTTGAAAAGCAAAAGAACTTCATCGGGCCCATTAACTTCAAGCAGGTACGAAAAGGCGAAGAGCGCCGCGAACCTGTGGTTGATACCACCCGCAAGAAAAAGAAGAAAAAACAACCCACCGCCTCAGACATCAACCGGGTACTGCGCCAGACCTACCTGAAAGGCCGGTTCAGCAAGGCCATCGCCAGTTTGGCGGCCTATACCCAGAGCAGCAGCCGGCCAGTCAAAGCCAAGGCCCTCTTTTACACCGGCCTGTCGAATTACCGTATGGGCCAGTATGATACAGCCCTCGAATACTTTGTAGACCCCTTAGTGGTGCGCGCCTATGGTTCGCGCGCCCGCTTCTGGTATAAACGCACTCTTGAGAAACTGAAATGAAAGGAGCAGACAAATGAGAAACCGCTACATGATAATCGGCCTCTTGATTATACTAATTGCCTTCGGATTTGTAGTGGTAAATCAGGAAGTTTTCAACCCGCAAAAGAAAGCAAAAATTCTGATTACCAAAGGTAAATTCTATATGGAACAAAGCGATAAGGCCGCCCTGCGCAAGGCCGTCGATGAATTTACTACCGCCGCATCGTTATACCCCGAAAGCTCATACGGTAAAGAAGCCCTGTATTATCTGGCTAATACCTATGAAAAGATGGGTATGCTTGATATTGCAGCCGGCAAATACAAAGAACTTGAACAGGCCAAAATAAACGAAAACCTGAAAAAGCGCGTACGCTTTAAAATCGCCAAGCTGCAGATTCTGCGCTCATACACTGATGAGGGCGTAAGCGGCCTGATGGTTCTGCTGGCCAATACCCGTGATAAGTCTATGCGTTCAGAAATCTATACCGAACTGGGCAATTACTACCGCAGATTAAAGCGCTACAATAAGGCCCAGCGTAACTATGAGATTGCCCTGTCTGAAGATTCATTAAACCGCGAAGCCCGTATCAAACTTGCTGAAATTCTCGGTCTACTGGGAAAACACAAGGCCGCCTACTCTGTTTATGAAAACTACCTTTCATACCTCGGTGACCTCGACCCCCTTAAGCCTGAAGTAGTGGCCCGCTATCGCGGTGAAGTTGTTGAGCGTGGCAAGAACCTGTTTCGCAAAGGTAAGGTCGCCCAGGCTCTTGACTTTTTCGGTCTGGTTCGCAGGCGCTTTCCGCGTACTAACGAAGCCGAAGAAGCTGCCTACTATGAAGGTATTGCATATTTCAATGGGGGCAACTATAAAAAAGCTACCGAAATGTTTAACAGGGTCATCAGCAACGACCCCAATACGCAAGACGAACCAGCTTATGTAAAAAAAGGCGAGTCACTCTACCAGATGAAAGAATACAAACGCGCTGCAGCAGTTTTCTCTGAGTACCGACGAATTTTTCCCCGGGGCCGCTTTTACCAGATCGCCAATGACTGGGAGCAAGAAAGCATCAGGGCCTTCAGAGAAAAAGAGGGTCTGCTTAATGATACCACAACGACCACCACAACAACGGTGAAAGAAAAAAATGAACCCATCATCATTCAAAAAGAACAGAAAATTGAAACCGAAGAGATCGAAGAGCCACAACTAAACGAAGAAGATAATATTAGCCCCTGATAATAATTGGTCGTTTGTCTGCTGACTGAGTATTATCGTTTTGGGAGCTACTATAAACAAAGGAAAGTAAAATGGCTGTAACAGAGATCACAGATCAAGATTTTGAAACTAAAATTAAAGACGGTGTAGTCATGGTTGACTTCTGGGCACCCTGGTGCGCACCGTGCCGCATGGTAGCCCCGATACTTGATGAGCTTCAGACAGAAATGGGTGATAAGGTTTCGATCGTTAAACTGAATGTCGATGAGAACCCTGAAACCGCCCAGAAGTTCGGTATCACCTCAATACCAACACTGCTTGTTTTTAAAGATGGTGAGATGGTTGAAAAATCAATCGGCGCCGGGCCGAAAGACCACTACAAAACTTTACTAGAAAAGCAGATGTAATCAGCGAACGCGGCTTGCTTTCTTGGCCTTGAAAAAGGCCTTGAGCATGCTGCGCGTTGATAAGATGCCAGTGCCCTTCTCGCCCTGATTAAAAATGCCAAGGCTCTGAGCGTCTGAAAAGTATAAAGAATCCCACCCCAGTAAATCAGTACTCAAACTGGTATCAAGTTTAAATCGTTTGATTAATGTTTTGGCGAACGATTGCCGCGAAATGGGGCGACTATCGAAAGAAAGATTCAGGCCCTTGGCCCGCAGATATTTTTTAATCTGCTCAGGTTGGGCCTTCTCAGCGGGCGGGGCTGGCTGTTGCTTCTGCGCAGCCGGCTTCTTGTTATTTGATCTGAATGAATAATAAATTAATGTGGCAGCATCAAAAAAGGTAGCAACGCTATCTTTCATCAAACCAGAAATTATGTCTCGCGCCTGAACTTCAGAACCGAAAAAGGTTAAACCCAGAACTAAAACTAATGATTTAGATATACCTCGCGCCTTCATATTCCCTTGGTATTACAAATATACTGCAAGTTAGACGTTTTGTGCCAGAAAAAGAAACAACTTTTATCGGCATTTTTGCTGAAATTGCCTAACGAAAAACTCATTTGAAAAATGCCTGAATTTTCTCAATGGTATACGCCTGTTCGTCAGCGGCTAGAAAGGGGTAAACTGGCAAAGCCAGCACCTCAAGAGCAGCCTTCTCAGATTCAGGAAAATCACCCTTTTTGTAGCCCCGATCTTCAAAGCTCTTTTCACGATGCAATGCTGTGGGATAGTATACCGCGCAACCAATGCCCTGCTCGTTAAGGTATTTCATCAGATCATCACGACGACCATCGTTTACCCGAACCACAAACTGATTGTAGGTATGAAAACAGTTGGGCTGTTCTGCTGGCAGAACCAGAAAACCGTTTTTCTCAAGCTCAGCCAACTCAGTGCGGTATCTCGCTGCATGCTGGCGACGCTTTTCAGTGTAATCAGCCAGATGCATTAACTTGACTGATAGCACGGCAGCCTGCAATGCATCGAGGCGGAAATTTCCGCCAATTTCTAAGTACTCATAGCGGGTGCGCATACCATGAACCCGCATGCGCTGGGCTTTCTCGGCCAGCTCAGCCTTGCCAATAAGCAGCCCGGCGTCGCCAAAAGCCCCCAGGTTCTTCGTGGGGTAAAATGATACGCCACCGACTACACCAAATGAGCCGGCCACCTGGTCTTTGTAGCGGGCCCCAATAGCCTGGGCAATGTCTTCAATCAGATGCCAATTACGCTGCTCACAAAGCGCGCCCAGCTTGTTCAAATCAGCCGTTTGCCCATACAGGTGCACCGGCATTACAGCCCCAATATCACTGGCATCGAGCTCAGCAGCCTTCTCAGCATCAAGATTATAGCTACCTGGGTCAATATCAACAAAAACAGGAACCAGACCAGCTCGATAAATACATCCGGCAGTAGCAAAAAATGTGAATGGGGTGGTGATCACCTTCGTGTCGCGGGGTAAATCAAGCAACATCAAAGCCAATAGCAGGGCATCTGTACCAGATGAAACACCCAGGGTAAAATGGCCCTCAGGAAGATTCATCTGGCTGTGAACTTCTGTTTCGAAATTGCTTACGGTCTCACCCAGTACAAAGTGAGAGTTCTCTAAAATAGGCTCAAAGCGCTGCTTGATTTCGTTTAAAAGGGGTTTGTTTTCGCGGGTAAGGTCAAGAAAAGGAACTTTCACCTTTTCGTGCCGGCCTTTTTGGCAGCTGCCACCAGCGCCTGGTAACCTTTTTTCTGCAGGTCACGCATGGCCCGGGTTGAAAGATGCATAGTCACCCAGCGCTGCTCTTCAGGAATATAAATGCGCTTTTTATGAACATTAGCTTTAAAAGTACGGCGGGTTTTACGGTTTGAATGGCTTACATTATTGCCAAATCGGGTGCCCTTGCCAGTTATTTCACATCTTCTTGCCATAGTTCTGCCTCAGTAAAAAGGCATGTTTTGGCGAAAAGACGTGGTGTCAATTGATATTGCCCAGCCTGAAGGCAAAAAAATGACAGAATTCTGGGAAAAATTCTCTGCCAGGGGGTATTACCCTTAAAAGGAGTAAGCCCATGCTGAGAACCAGTATAAGTATTCCCGCAGAAATGAAGTTTCTTATTGCAAGCCATGCCCATGCTAAAGGTATCTCGCGAACATCAATTATCTTACAGTGCCTCGCACTGTTCAAGAGAAACCAGCGCAAAATCAAAGCCTCAAAACGAGGCACAACCAAGTATAACTGTGAAACCTGCTCAGAGAAAATGTATCTCTATCTACCAGGGCATATGCATAACTATGTACAAGGCATCAGATATGCAGAAAAAATCAGTGTGAGCTATCTGATTTTCTTAGCGGTCGAAAAATACCTGACAGCGATCAGAGCGAAGAGAAAATCTCAAACTCTCTTTCGACACTTCGGGTTGCACCGCAGATTTGCCTTTCATCATCGGCGCATCGCCGGTTTATCAGTGGTTTTTGCCCGGGGGC
>CAZHLC010000098.1:0-9416 GCA_964532545.1 uncultured Leptospiraceae bacterium
CCTCTATCTTCGGGCTATCGCAATTTCAAAGTAAGCTGCCCCCAGTGTAAAACCGAATATCTGGTTGAAATCGATGTCGAACCCTTTGTTTGGGATTTTTCAGTCACCCGACTCACAGGTAAGCAGAAGAATTACCAGGGGTACTATTCAATCTAAGTATTTTTCAAACTCGGCGATGATTTTATGCATCAGCCGGGTATCTTTCTCAGCCAGGGCCATACCTGAAAGACTGGCTGAAATGCTGCGGCGCAGATACGATTCGTCGTAGGTTTCAGCAAACTGGGTTCGCATTAGAGCCCGCAGAACATGGTCTTTCAGGTCTTCAACCTTACCTGCAGGTGCGCGTTCGCGCTCGCTCATGGGCATGGTCTCTTCTGAGTAATAATGGCGGCTTAATTCGTAGAGAAACACCATAACTGCCTTCGAGAGATTCAACGACTTGGTATTGCCAAACGTAGGAATATACACCAGATCAGTGCACAGGGTCAGCTCTTCATTGTTGAGACCTGATGTTTCGCGGCCAAAAACAAGGGCAGTAGGCACATCACGAAAAGAAAAGCTCTCTAGCACCTTACCAAGGTTCCATAAACTGTTATGGGGCATATGTGAGCGTACCCTGGCTGTAGCGGCAATTACCCGCTGGCAATCAGCGATAGCCTCTTTCATGGTTTCGCAGCGGCGGGCCCCTTCAAGTATATCAAGTGAATTCACGGCCAGTACTCTGGCCTTTTCGCTGAAGGGGTCAAGTAACGGGTTCACTAGACGCAGGTCTGTAACACCCATATTATTCATGGCCCGGCAGACACTGCCAATGTTCCATGGTTTTTCTGTTTCAACCAGTACTACTGAAATATTTTTCACAGAAGAAAAATCACATACTCATCTTGCGCAGACTCTGGCGCAGCTGTGTGGTTGAGCGAAGTATGCTGTCTTTCAACTTCATGCGGTTTTCAACCTTGATTGTGTTTTCGCCAAACTCAAGATTAGGGTCATTTAAAAAGGCTTGAATCTTCTTGTCGTTAAGTTTGATCAAGCCGGTCATCTTTTTCAGATCTTGGTAATTAAATTCAAAAAGATATTCAACCTGTTCAACCGTATCAGGGTTGCGCATGTTGATATCTTTAATAAGTGAATCGAGATAAAGGTAAAGTCGCGCTGTAGCATTGGGTATGCGCAGCACAGCAAGGCGCTGATGAGCAATATAAATGCGCCTTGCAAGGCTGGTAAAAATACGCTGCAGCACCTGCTCACCTACCTGGTCTAAAAACGTTTTAGCAGAGAGGCGCATCAACTTGGTCAGCGAGTGAGCCTGGGCCGTGGCAAAACGGGGCTTCTCTTCAATCAAAGCCATTTCACCGAAGATTTCACCGGGCCCAAGAATACCAAGAATAAACCCGTGGCCCTTAACCAGTTTACTGATTTTTATATTTCCACTTTTTATAACATAGAAGTAATCAGATGGTTCATTTTCAAGAAACACAATATCGCCTGGCTGGCAGTTCATTTCGGTACTGTCTGCCCTGACCATAGGTACGGCCGGTAGATTTGCTAACTGAGCCTGGGCGTCGGGCTTTAGACCAGCGCCCATGGTTTCGGGGTGCTTATCGACCCATTCAATAAATTTACGCAGGGCATAGGCTGCGAAGTCATTTTTACCCAGCTTGATATACTGCAGGGCATCTTGATACATCTTATCGGGGGTGTTATCCCACTCAGTTTCTTGATTAACTTTTGCCAGATATTTATCAAGGGTACGAAGCTCAATGGTATACATGGTGAGCATTTTCAGACAGATTTCGCGCTGCCTTTTTAAAAAACTGCCCAATTGAGCCAGACTGACCCGCAGAACCCGGGCCGGGGTGGCCGCAACGATGGTGGCCAGAAAGGGTTGTTTTGTAAGAGCAGACACCAGGCCAAAGCTATCGCCTTTTTCAAAACGACTGAGCTCTTTTTCTTCAAATTCATACTTAGACTGAACGGCCAGCACACCCTGCTGCACGATATAAAAGTACCCTTCGTTTTTCGCGCCCTGTAAAACAACAGTGGCGCCCCGGGCATAATCTATGGGTTTGATTTCAATAGACATCAGACTCTAGCCGGTTTTAATTTTGGCCGGGGTCAAGAAAAATATTTGTCAGATGCTGAACACGCTAAAACAGTACCAGGGCCCGGTGGCGCTCTGCCACGGGTCTGAAACAAAGACAGATGAATTTGAGGTACCGTGGTGGAAAAGAAAACCCTGCAACAAGCACTTGATCTACTTAACAAAGTCAAAGATGAGATTCATAAAGGCCTGATCGGGCAAGAAGAGCTGGTCAATGGCCTGCTCACCGGCGTGTTGGCCGACGGGCACATTCTCTTAGAGGGGGTGCCCGGTCTGGCGAAAACCCGGGCGGTCAGCCTGCTGAGCGCCATCTGTGAAGGTGACTTCAAAAGGCTGCAGTTTACGCCTGACCTGCTGCCTGCTGATATTGTAGGCACCCGTATTTACAACCAGAGCACCAGCAATTTTGAAACCCAGATTGGCCCGATCTTTGCCAACTTTGTGCTCGCCGATGAAATTAACCGTGCACCCGCCAAGGTGCAGTCAGCCCTGCTTGAAACCATGCAAGAGCGGCAGATCACCATTGGTAAAGAAACCATCAGTCTGCCTCAGCCCTTCTTTGTTTTTGCCACCCAGAACCCGGTTGAACAAGAGGGCACTTATCCCCTGCCTGAAGCCCAGCTTGACCGTTTTCTTTTGAAGCTGGTCGTAGATTACCCTACTGAACAAGAAGAGATTCAGATCGTACAAATGGTTATGCAAGAAGAAGAGCTGCCAAAAGTCAATGCGGTGCTTGACACCAAAAAAATTCTGGGCCTGCAGCGAATTACCCGCAACATTAATATTGAAGATAAAGTTCTTGAATACATTCGCAACCTGGTGTTTGCCACCCGTAACCCTGCCCAGTTCGGGGTTGAACTTAAAGAGATTGTTGAACTAGGGGCCTCACCCCGTGGTTCAATCTCGCTGGCGCGGGCGGCCCAGGCAAGAGCCCTGATGAATGGCCGTGACACCGTCTACCCCGATGATGTGCAGGCCGTAGCCTACCATGTTCTACGTCACCGACTGATACTCACCTACCACGGTGAAGCAGAGGGCTACACTACCGATCGTGTTATAGAGCTCATTCTACAGACAATTAAAGTTCCCTGATGACTCGCGAAGAAATCATCAAGCAGGTCAAAACCGTCGAGTTACTGGCCCGTAAAAACGTGTCATCTGTGCTGGCCGGTAATTACCGCACTTCAATTCAGGGCTCGGGCATGATTTTCAAAGAAGCCCGCAAATATGTTTTTGGTGAGTCAATTCGCCAGATCGACTGGAATATCACTGCCCGCATGAATGAGCCCTATGTCAAAGAAGTCGAAGAAGACCGGCAACGCGAAATTTTTATTCTGCTTGATATCAGCCCGTCAATGTTCTCGGGCTGGCAGAAGCACACCAAACTTGAATACGCGATTCTGACCGCAGCCACCATTCTAGTTTCAGCCCATGAAGCCGGTGAAAAATACGGCCTTATTCTTTTCTCTGACACGGTCAAACAATCACTGCGCTCAAACCGGGGCCAGAGCCACTTAATGCAGTGTCTTGAGAACATGGTCGTAGCCAATAGCCAGGCAGGTGAAGCCGCGGTCTCAGACCCTCGGGTTGCCATCAAACATCTGCAGATGAAGCGTAAGGGCAAGTATGTGGTGTTTCTTATCAGCGACTTCATCGACCGAGACGTGCCTGATGATTTGAAATATCTGGGTGAACGCCATGATGTTAATCTTCTGCACATTTATGACCCCCTTGAATACAACTATACCCCCGAGGTAAAATTTCTGGCCACATCGGCCGAAGGTGAATCAGCCAGTACCCTGGTAAATTTCGGTTCAACCGGCAGTCTCAGCACTTTTACCACAGCCCTGCAGCAACAATGTAATCGGCTGAAGATGCACTTCAGCTCATTTAATACCAGTGTGCCTGTGCACAAGCAGCTGATCAGCTTTCTGCACAGCAAGGGGCGACGCCTTTCATGAGATTGCCCCACTCGCTGGCCGAAGCAGAAAAGATCGTACCCGACTGGGTATTCTATGTGCTGGTCGCCGCTTTTGCTATTACTCTGTTTTATTTTATAGGGCGCTGGTTGAATAGATATCTGGTTCCCCTGTTTCTTGAAAAAATTGTTCGACCAAAGGCCACCCAGAGTGCCCCGGCCCCCAATATTTCTGAAGAGATTGAAGCAATCAGGGCGCAGTTTAAGAAGAGACGCCTGTTTCGCGAAGGCTGTCACGCCCTCTCAAGTGAAATGCGCACCCATCTGTCAAAAAAACATTCGTTTGATATCGAGCATCTGAGCGTTGAAAGAATGAAACAGCTGATCAAAAGTAAAACTCATCTTGAGTTTTTTTCACAGCTGCGTAATCTGCAGTTTGGTACCAATGAGGTCAGTGAGAAAAAATATGATCACATATTCAACCTGGCCAGGTCAGCTTCGAGAAAAAAATTAAAAACAGTAAAATGAGCTTTGAACGGTTTTATCTTCTTTTTCTGGTGTTGGCAGTTCCGCTGTACTATTACTACCGCTTACAGGTAACCCAGAAATCAGTTATCACCTATGCCCCTATACAGTATCACCCGCTGCGGTTCAAACAGAGTTATTCTCTGCTTCTTTATATATTAATAGAATGTCTGCTTCTCACCGCCGTAATTGTGGCTCTGGCAGGCCCGTACATTACTTCGAAGCGCGGCACCGTCAGTGACAAGGGTATTGATATCGCCTTTACTCTTGATATTTCGGCCAGTATGCAGGCGGCAGACTTTCCCCCCAACCGTCTTGAGGCTCTGAAAAAGCTCACCAGCGATTTTGTCAGCCGCAGTGCAGCCGACCGTATAGCCATTGTGGTGTTCGCCAAAGATGTGTTTAATCAGAGCCCTCTGACCAGCGACCACTCGGTGCTGCACTATCTCACCGATGGCATTGCCTATGAAATGATTGATCACTCAAGAAGTGGCGGCACGGCCATTGGCGACGCTCTGGTTGAAAGCACCGACATGCTGCTGCGTTTTCGCCAGAGAGGCCGCGACCAGGTCATTATTCTCATCACCGACGGAGAGTCTCAGGTGGGCATCGACCCGCTGATCGCCGCCCGCTATGTGGCCGAGAAAAACATCAGGCTCTATATCATCGGGGTAGGCAAAAAGACTCCGGTGAAGGTCTACTACAACGGCAAACCCTTTATAAACCAGCAGGGCAAACACTTAGAAACGGTGCTGGCCGATGAGCAATTGAAAAAGATCGCAGATGCCTCTGGCGGCAAATACTTCTATGCTGCCAACGTAAACGTTCTTTCTGGAATATTCAGGCAGCTGGCCCGCCTTGAACAAACACCCCTTGAAATTGCCCAGGTTGAACAGAAACACAGCCAGACACATTTTGTCGCTGCAGCAATTCTGCTGTTGCTGGTCATCTGGTTACTCTATGCTCATTTCTTTATAAGAAGGCCTTTCAGATGATTCAGTTTGAATACCCCTTTCTGTTGATTGCCATTTCTGGCTGGCTGATTTTTCTATTCTGGTTTCTGTTGCGACAGAAGAAGGCGCTGAAGTTCTTAGAGAACAATGTTCACTCTACAAAACTGGGTGTCTTTACCGTTTACTCAAACCGGGTGCTGCTTTACGTTCATTTCGCCCTGCTTTTTCTTATGGGAATCTTGATTATCTTTGCAGCAGCGGGCCCCTTTAAAACCGGCATGGCGCAGAATACTGAGGCTACTGCTGATGTGGTGATTGTACTTGATTCTTCGTTAAGTATGATCGCACAAGATATCAAACGTCGCAGCGGTGAAAGCAAAAAGAAGGTTAAAAGCCGTTTTGCCCAGGGGCGCAGAATTGCTCTTGATATACTGAAAGCTGTGCCAAAGGCCCGGGTTGGCCTCATTTCATTCAGCGGAAATGCCCCTATTCATGCGCCCCCTACCATTGACCATGTTGCTTTAAAACAATATCTCGAAGCCATTGACACTCACTGGTACCAACAGATGGGCTCTTCATTTCAATCAGTGTTTGAAGCGCTGCTACATCTGCTGAAACAGCGCCAGCGAAGCTTTCAGGTGGTGCTCATCAGCGACGGAGAGCTACCCAAAGAACAAGATTATTCAGAAGAGCTGGCTCTGTTAAAAAAGAACAAAATTCGTTTACATACAGTTGGGGTAGGCTCGGCAAAAGGTGTTCGCCTGAACCTCTATGACCCGGCCGAGGTCAAGCGCGGCGCAAAGAAACCCAAAACCGCAAAAACCATAACCACCCGCCGCACTGATGAACATCTTGAAAAGTTCGCAGATGAAACCGGTGGCCGATACGTTGTTATTGAAAACTATGATAGTATCACAAAAATCACCGACGAACTGCAAGAACCTGTTGAGGGGCTTAGCCTGGCAGGAAAGGGCAAAATCTCACTGGTTGGCTGGTTTCTCTGGCCCTTTACCATTCTGTTTCTAGCTGAATTGTTACTGTTTACCGACCCTCGCCAATGGCAGATTATAAAGAAGATGGTTTTTCGCCTGAAAGGTTCATCGTCATCGTGGCTGGTTTTGATTATGGTGCTGAGCTTTTATCGCTGCGGTGATATTGCCCGGGCTCATAATCTTAACGAAGAAGGTATTAAACATACCACGGCCAGCGAGTTTGAGCGGGCACAGATCAGATTTGAAAAGAGTCTCGCCTATCAGGTTCGCCCTGAAATTCCACTCTATAATCTGGGGCGCAACTATCTTTTTAAAAAAGATTATGCTACGGCCCACAAGCAGTTTGAGCAAGCCTTGAATCTTGAACCCGGTTTTACCGAGGCTCTTTTTAATGATGGTCACGCTCTTTACCAATGGGGTAATCAAGAGTTTGATCGTAAAAAATGTGAGTACAAACGTACATTGAAGCTCTGGCAGGTGGCCATCGAAAGGTTCAACGAAGCTGCTGAGCGCTCATACTTCTTTCAAGATATGAGAGAACAGGGCCATGAGAATGCCTATTTGATACAGCAGCGTATCGAAAACATTGAGAAAGAATGTAAAAACCAAGACCAGAAAGACAAAGAAGATCAGAAGAATAATAAAGATCAGAACAAAAAAAACCAGCAGCAAAAAGATAAGAACAAGCAGAGAAACAAAGACAAGAATAAACAGAAAGACAAGAATAAACAGAAAGACAAGAATAAACAGAAAGACAAAAATAAGAAGCAAGACCAGAACAAACAGAATCAGCAAAAAGAGCAAAATCAGAAACAAAACAAACAAAAAGATCAAAACCAGGGTGGTGGTTCATCAAAGGCCCCGAAATTGAGCCCCGAAGAACGACGCCAGATTAAAGCTGCGCGCAAACGTATCAAACGCTCAAAGCGGGGCAAACGCCACCAGCAAACCTCGATGCAGCAGCTCAGAAAGGGCAAAAAGCGTGAAAATATCGGCAAAGACCTGCTCTGGTAGCCCGTGACATAATCAAAATCTGCCTTTGATTATGATTGACTGTAGGCTATTTTAAAAAATATTACCATGTAATATGGGCACGAATGATTTCAGTTTCGAAGATGCCGCAAGGTTCACCTATGCCCTCGAATGGAATGTTCTCTACATCGAAGATGACGAAGATATAACCCGACTCTTTCGCCACCATGTGAACAATCTGGTAAAAAAGCTCGACATTGCATATTCTGGTAAACACGGCCTGGGCCTGATTGCAGAAAATGAGTATGAGCTGGTTATTGTTGATTTGAGCCTGCCCGACCACAATGGTATTGAGCTGGCTAAAAAAATCAGAGCTAATAACCCTGATCAACATATTATGCTGGTTTCAGGTCAATCTGATTCGGCCCTGCTGCTTGAGGCTATTTCGCTGGGTGTTTCTGGCTTCATACTCAAACCCTTTGATAAAGCTCAGCTCTTCGCTGCACTGTTTACCACTTTTGACCGTATTCAGAATGCCAAGATGGTTAACTATTATCAACAGCATCTGCAGAGTCAGATTGAAAAGCAAACGCAAGAGGTGTTTATCAAAAACAAAGAGCTTGAGTTTCATTACAGCACCGATTCTGTTACCGGCCTTTTGAACAAAGTCAAATTTACCGAAACCGTAAAAACTTACCAGCGTGATGCTGCTCTGCTAATGATCAATCTCGACAACTTCTTTGAGATA
Source organism: uncultured Leptospiraceae bacterium (assembly GCA_964532545.1). GTDB lineage: Bacteria > Spirochaetota > Leptospiria > Turneriellales > CAZHLC01 > CAZHLC01. Next base: position 8,213 of record CAZHLC010000098.1, read on the forward strand.
AACCAGGGGTATGGGCTTGATGTAGGCGATGATGTTCTCAGAGCAGTCGCCATTTTTCTGGCAGAGAATACTCCCCCCAGTGCCTTTGTCTATCGCCTGCAGGCCGATGAATTTCTGGTGTTTATCACAGATATCAGCGACCCAGAAGCCGAAGAAAGAATTGCGAAAAGTATTATTCGCAATCTACCGCGCACACCAATTAATGTAAGTGATCTGGCCATTAAGGTCAGCGCCACTATTGGCGTAGCCCGGGGCAAACCTACCGAACTGTTTAATCATTCGAACCTGGCCCTGATTGAAGCCCGCAAAAAAGGTAAAAACCGCTATCAACTCTATTCTGACGAACTCAAGATAGAACATACCCAGAAAGAAAACCTGGTGTGGATCACCCGGCTGAAACAGGCCCTTGAAGAAGACAACCTGGTGCCTTACTTTCAGCCCATCTATGACAATGAAAAGAAGCAGGCAGTAAAATACGAATGCCTTATTCGTATGCGCCACAATGATGAAATAATTTCACCCTTTTACTTTCTTGATGCTGCCAAAATCGCGGGGCTACTACCATCAATCACTGGCCTTGTGGTAGAGAAGTCACTTCCGCTCATGGTGGGCAATGATATCGAGCTCTCAATTAATATCACTGATCAAGATTTTAAGGGTGCATATCTGGTTGATTACCTCAGTCGCAAAACAGAAGAGCTGGGTATTGCCCCCGGGCGAATCACCCTTGAAATTCTTGAAGATATTGAACCCTATCTTTCAGAGTCTCGCTCAGAGCAGATTGTGGCCTTGAAAGAAAAGGGCTTTAAAATTGCCCTTGATGATTTCGGGGTTTCATGCTCAAACCTTGGCCGTATCAGCCAGTATAAACCAGACTTCATTAAAATCGACGGCAGCTTCATCAAGAATATTGATAATAGTCAGAGCTTTCGTATAACTGAACTCATAGCCAACCTCGCCAAAAGCCTGCAGGCCAAGGTAGTGGCAGAGTTTGTTTCTTCAGAAGAAATTCTGCACAAGGTTAATGCGCTGGGTATAGAGTTCTCTCAGGGCTACTACTTTGGCAAACCAGAGCCCGCAATCAAAGTTACTTAAGCGCTGAATTAGGCACCCGTTGCTGCCGGGCAATATCTACTTTTTTAACAGTGTATAAGCCGTTAACCGTAAGTACATCGATGCTATCTCTGCGTTTTTTCAGTATAAC
>CAZHLC010000099.1:0-9394 GCA_964532545.1 uncultured Leptospiraceae bacterium
AGGCCGGGCTCACTCTTATGCCGATTATACCCTTTGTGACAGACTCTGATGAAACACTGCACGATGTTTTTTCTGCAGCCGCCAACGCCGGGGCTGACTATGTTTTGTTTTCATCAATGACTCTTACCGGCCGTCAGGCAGACTGGTTTTTTCAACACATCGGGCCATCAGAGGCAGATAATATCCGCCGATTGATGTACCGGCCTGAACAGAGCGCCTATGTGCATGATGATGCCTATGAGAAAAGGCTGCACCGTCGCCTGCTTGAACTGGCCCAGAAGTTCAAAATTCCCTGGCGGTTAAAACGTTTTATACCCGATGATTATCGCCGTCATAATTACCGCATCGCTGAACGTTTTCTGGGCGACAGCTATGACCGGCAAATTCAGGCCCACCCCTGGCAGAAACTTTTCTGGGCCGGCCATGAAATTCAGAACCTGCAGGTTTCGATTGAGGATATTTGGCGCCAGCAGAAACTGGCTGATCTCAAGAACATAAACTCAGAACTTGCGCAACGAATAGAAAAATACTTTGCCCATATCTATTCTGGCGCAAAGTAATCTAAAAGAATGTCGATACCATCTTCAAATAGAGCTGGCCCGGGCTGTAGAAAAATTTCGGGTTCAAGTTCAAAGACCCGCTCTTGGGTAACCGCTGGCAGGCCGCTGAAGCCAGGCCTTGATGTAATCTCGCCTATCTTGACTTTTTTACCACACCAACATCCGAAAATAAAATCGGGGCTGGCAGCTATCACGTCTTCTGGCTTCACAATTCTCTCTGACGCCAAGACCCCGCCCCGCAGATCTGCAAAGACTTCATCGCCCCCGCATATTTCAATCAACTCTGAAACCCAGGTGATGGCTGAGATCATGGGATCATTCCATTCTTCAAAGTACACCTTCGGTCTGCGAGCAAGGCCCTGACTTTTTTTCTGGGCCGCCAGAATCTTCTGCTGGTAGCCTGCTACCAGTTTTTCTGCCTCAGGGGCGGCACCGACCAGGCGCCCTAACCAGAGAATATAAGACAGAGTTTCATTGATTGTGCGATGATTGGCAATAAACACATTAAAGCCGGCTTCAACCAGATCGCGGGCTATATCTTTCTGAATGTCAGAAAAACCCAGAATCAAATCGGGTTGCAACTCTCTAATTTTATCGATATCTGATTTTATAAACGATGAAACTTTTGGCAGGTTGCGGCTTTCAGGGGGTCGTTTAACAAATGACGAAACCCCCACAATAAGATGTTCACGCCCCAGTAGATAGAGGGTCTCAACAGATTCTTCTGTGATACAGACAATGCGCTCAGGGTGGCTATTCAAGCGTAATCGATTTTCAGATTGCCCAGGTAAATTTTGAGCTGTTGGTTCCATTCTTGTATTGCGGCCTTATCGCTGTTTTTGGCGGCTTCTTCTATTTTACGGCCAATTTCAGTTAAATCAGCAAAACCATAACCGCCGCCTGAGCCCTTGATACCATGGGCGATGACTTTAATGGCAGCAAAGTCATCTTCTTCTGCCAGCGATGCGATTTTCTGCTGTTCTTTTTCTTTGTTGCTTAAATATGTGGGAATAAGCTCGGCCAGGTCATTTGAGATTGTTACTTTAATTTCAACGCCGTCTTGAAACATCAGTTAAATTATATTTGGCCTCTCACGAAACAACCACAAAAATGGTTGCATGAAGCTGAGATTGCGCCTGGCCCGTTTTTTCAGATTTTCGCTGCGACTAAAGCTGTTCTTTATTATGGCGGCCCTGGTGCTGTTACCCATGGCAATTCTCAGCTATGTACTGTTAGAAAACCAGTATCAGTCTGTACTCGATCAGATGTTTGAAAAAAGTCTCGATCGTATGAAGCTCATCGGCCATGATCTGCAGAACAAACTCACAGAACAACTCACCATACCCGGGGCCACTGAAGTGGTCAGCAGGGGTTACTCTGATGAGTTGACCTCACTGCCGGCCCCTGAAACAGAATTACTCAAGGCCGCCGAGCAGACTGAAGCCGAACCCCTGCTGGTTCTCTACACCGAAGGTGAAGAACAGGCTCTCAGACTGATGTATGCAACCAGCAGTGGCCCGCGCTGGCGTTATACGATTTTTAATGCAAACTTTCTGCGTGATCTTCTGCTTGATAATGACAATATTGATGAACAAGAAACCTTTTTTCTCTCTTCTCTGGCTGGCAACGGCCTGGCTTCAAACCAGATCGAGCAGGATTTTAAAGTTCCCCCCAAATGGTTACCCTACGTTAAAAGAGAGCTGCCTCTTGATCAGATTGTTGAAATCAAAGTCGCAGAAAAACTTGAGCAGGTTGATTATCTGTTAATCAAGGGGCGTCTGGGTACTTTTCCGGCGGTGGCTATTATCGCAGTTCGAGAAGCTGATCTGCTGGGCCCCATCATCAGCTCGCTCTGGCAGCAGATTTATCTGCTGGGTTTTATTGCCCTGGTAACTTTCGGTTTCGCCTCGGTGCTGGCCCGCAGCCAGATTAAACCTCTGCAGAATATTCTCAGTATGATGCAGAAAATGGCCAAACACGATTATTCAATGCAGCTCAGCATAACCGCTACTGATGAGCGCCGCAACATTTTTCGTTTTATTAATCAAATCAAGGCTAAGCTCAAAAGATACCACGATATTAACGTAGAGCGCATTATTAAACACGAACGCAAGCTGCGGGCCGAGCTCGAATATGCTCAGAAGGTGCAGAAGCTCTTCTTACCAGAAAAAGTTCAGCCCATTGCCGGCCTTGATTACGCCTACCGGTATATTCCCTATATATCTGTGGGGGGTGATTACATCGATATAATTCACCTCAATGAAAATCTGCATGCCTTTGCCCTGGCCGATGTCACAGGCCACGGCATTCAGGCCAGCCTGAAGATGACCATTCTCAAAGTTCTGCTGGGCCAGGCCCTAAGCGAAACTTACGATGTCGAAGAAGTTCTGAAACGTTTTAATCGTAGTGCCCACGATCTGCTGCCAGGCCTCACCATTTTGCCCTTTATTTTCGTTTTGTACGACAGTGCAAAAAGGCTGCTCTATCTGGCCAACTGTGGGTCACCATCGCTAATTACCGGCCACAGTAGCGATGGTGTTGACTACAATGCCCAGCGCAGCACGGTGATTGGTATCAACGATGAACTCACCCCGAAAATTCAGCGCTTCGAAGTGCGACCTGGTGACTTTTTCTTCGCCTACAGCGATGGTATTACCGATGTGGTAAACCCTGAGATCGAAGACTTTGGTGATGAACGCCTGCTGAGCTTTATGCAGAAAAACACGGCATTGAGCAGCGATGACTTGAGCCTAGCCCTTGAACAAGAGCTTAAAACCTACGCCGGCGGTGAAGATTACCCAGATGATATCACCTGGTTTGTGATAAAAGTAACTTAAACTATATTAATTCTTTCTAATAGCGAATTACGGTACGACTGGCTGACTGGTAGAAGTTCGTCACCCACCTTAACGCCGTTTGAGGTGATCTCAATGATCTGCTCAAGTGCCACAATAAAAGACCGGTGAATACGGGCAAAACTTCTCTCGGGCAGCTTTTTTTCAATAGATTTCATGGTGGTGTGCGATTTGAAATTACCCTTTTTAGTTTTAATGGCCACATAATCGCCCAGGGCCTCGCACCAGAGAATATCTTTAAAAGCAATTTTTATCAGGGTCTGGGCATCACGTACAAAAATCGATTTTTGCTTATCAGAAGTTGAAACTGTTTCAACAGGCATATTGCGGTTTTTTTTCAACATGGCCTCAACCACAGCCAGCACTTCTTGTTCTGAGAAAGGTTTAGTCATATATGCGCTGACCCCGGCATCCCACGCATTTATTTTTTTATCAATTTCATCAACAGCTGTGAGCAGAATCACTGGAATATTCTTCAGCTCATTATCGGCCTGCAGCTTTGCAAGCAGGCCCAGGCCATCTAATTGTGGCATCATCAGGTCACTTATAATCAGATCGAAAACTTTTTGGCCGGCAATGCTGAGACCCTCATTACCATTGGCTGCAGTTTCAACTTCAAACCCCTGGCGCGAAAGAATGTTGCGCAGCAGGTCAGTAATGGCCTGATCATCGTCTACCACCAGCACAGCGGGCATGTGTCTTGTTAACATGGCCAGCTTCACTGTAAAATATAATTTACAGTTATATTCTTGTTACGAGGGTGAGCCTACAGGTAATGAATATTGCAGTCGTTGAAGATGAACGGGCTATTGCTGATACAATAACCTATGCCCTTGAAACTGATGGTTTTAACTGTAGCTGGTTCAAACTGGGCCTCAAAGCTCTGGCCGAAGTTGAAGAGAATAATAATTTCTCACTGCTGGTACTTGATGTTGGGCTACCCGATATCAATGGCTTCGAACTCTGTAAAAAGATAAGACAGTTTTCTGCCGTACCCATTCTTTTTCTCACCGCACGCGCCGATGAGGTAGATAAGGTTGTGGGCCTTGAGCTTGGTGCTGACGACTACATGGTAAAACCCTTCAGCCCGCGTGAGCTCACAGCCCGCATTCGCGCAATCTTGCGCAGGGCCAATGGCCAGCCCGCGGCCGCAGTAGAAGAACACACTGCGGCCCCCTTTGAAATAGATGAGAATAAAAGCCGCATTCTATATTTTGGTAAGGCCCTTGATCTCTCACGTTATGAATACCGCATGTTGAAAATACTGATTGAAAAGCCAGGCTGGGTTTTTTCAAGAGAGCAGCTTATGCGACAGGCGTGGGAAGAGGTAGACGCCAGCTTTGAACGAACCGTCGATACTCATGTTAAAACCCTGCGGGCCAAAATGAAAAAGATAAAATCAGATATCAACCCCATCGTGACCCGTCGCGGCATTGGTTACTCTCTGCGTGAAGACTGGTGAAAATACGCACCCGACTGTTGATCTCGTTCTTTGTTCTCTTCTCTGTAGGCTCTTATTTTCTCACAAACCGTTTACTTAATGAAATCAGGCCCCGCTATCTTGAATCGATGGAAGAGTCGATTCACGACATGGCTAACATACTGGCGGCCATGGTTGAAAACCGCCTGGGGCCAGGCAAGAAGCTGACCCCGGCTGTATTCAGCAGCGAATTTAAAACGGCCCTGCAGAACATTACATCAAGAAAAATCAATGCGAAGATTTATGCCTTTGAGAAAACAGCAATCAGGTTACGGGTCTATGCCACCGATGCCACAGGCACCGTAGTCTTTGACTCAAAGAATGGGGCGCTGGGTGAAAACTACCGCCGCTGGAATGATGTCTACCTCACCCTGAAGGGTAAATATGGGGCCCGCTCTTCGCGCGACGATAGCGACTACCCGGGGGTCAGCGTAAAATATATTGCAGCCCCCATTATGCAGCAGGGCAAAATCGCCGGAGTACTGACCATCGGTAAACCCTCAATCAGTCTCGCCAACTTTATCAGCAACGCCAACCGCGATGTGCTGTTTGCCACTCTGCTCACCTTTGCTTCATTTCTGGTGCTGATTCTCATCATCTCGGTATTGATTACCCAGCCAATTGAAAGATTGATAAATTACACCAAAGATATTGCTGCCGGCAAAAAGGCTATTCTGCCCAGGTTACCATCAAGTGATATGGCCGAGCTGGGGGCTGCCTTTGAAGAAATGCGCGATGCCCTTGAGGGCAAAAAGTATATTGAACATTACATTCAAGATCTTACCCACGAACTGAAATCACCAATCTCTTCGCTGGTAGGTGCTGCCGAAATTCTGCAAGAAGGTGTTTCGGGTAAGCAACAAAGAAAATTTCTCAGCAATATTAAAAATGAAAGCCTGCGGGTAAAAGCCATTGCAGAAAAAATGCTCAGCCTTTCAGCGGTCGAGCGCCAGAAGACGCTCGATGAGGCCGAAACCTTTTCGACCAAACCCTTTTTCGACGAAATCACCGCTTCATTAGAACCACAGATATCACAGAAAAAAATCGAGTTAACAGTTGAGATCGCTGATCACCAACTAATGGGTGATCGTAATCTTCTAAAAAAAGCGATCACCAACCTGCTAGACAATGCCATTGATTTTACCCCGGTGGGGGGGCGGGTAAAGGTAGCGTTGGCCCTTGAAAACGATGAACAAGACCGTAAACTGGTTCAACTGTCTGTCTATAATACAGGCGAGCCCATACCTGATTTTGCCAAAGAGCGCCTGTTTGAACGTTTTTACTCACTTGAGCGCCCGCTTACTAAGAAAAAGAGCACCGGGCTGGGGCTCAGTTTTGTGCTTGAGGTGGCCAAACTGCACAATGGCGATGTGGTAGTTGAAAACCATGGCGAAGGTGTGAGGGCTCTACTGCGCCTGCCCGCTTAGTTTTTATTGACTTTATAAGAGACCTGGGCATTCTCACATATGGCTGCTGAAACTGCTGAAAATAAATTTTATACCGGGGGCAATTATGCGCCTATACACGAAGAATTCACACTTGAAAATCTTGAAATAGAAGGCCAGCTGCCCACAGATTTAAACGGCAGCTTTGTACGCAATGGTTCGAACCCGCGCTTTGAGCCTAACCCCGATTACCACTGGTTTCTGGGTGATGGCATGCTGCACTCGTTTAATTTAAAAAACGGCAAAGCATCTTATCGCAACCGTTATGTGCGCACAGCCAAGTATGAAGCCGAAAGCCTTTATCAGAAGTCAATGTTTCCCCTTGCGAAAAAAGACAACCCCCTGCTTCTGAAGGCCATGGGTATGAACTTTTTCTCATTTCTGTGGAACGTTTTACTTATGGGAGACTGGGATCGTATTACAAACTTTTTCAGCGTAGCCAATACCAGTGTGGTACGCTTTGCCGGCAAAAACTATGCCCTGGTTGAAAGCTCTGCACCTACTGGGTTCAGTCTGCCTGAGCTTGAAACCCTCGCGGTTGAAGACTTTGGTTGCGGTTTTCAAACCCCTTTTTCGGCCCACCCGAAGTTTGACGGTGATGAAATGTTTTCTTTCGGCTACCGTATGTTTAATAAACCCTACCTGCGCTACTACGTAGTTGATAAGCAGCACCGACTTAAGCTTGATATTCCCATTGAAATACCCTACCCGGTGATGATGCACGACTTTGTGATTACGAAAGATTATGCGGTTTTTCCGGTTTATCCTGCGCTATTGCAGAAGGGCCAGGGTCTTTCAGTCAAATTCAAAGCAGAGCTACCAAGTCTCATTGGCTTTATGCCCCGCTATGGCCCGGCCGAACAGATTCAGTGGTTTGAGCTACCCTCTCACTATGTGTATCATTTTCTCAACTCGCACTCAGAGGGCCGAAGGGTAGAGATCACCGGCATTAAATATAATGGCCTGCCGCTTTTTTCAAATGAGGGCAGCCAGCGCGAAATCGACACAGACCTGCGCGGTATAATGACCAGGTTTATCTTCGAACTCGACAGTAAAACATGGCATGAAGAACCTGTTGATGAAACAACCAACGTTGAGTTTGGCCGCATCAATGAACGTTTCAGCCTGCAAAAGAATAAACTGGGCTATGCAGCCGGCTTTTCAGAAAACGATGAGAGTTTTAACAGCATCGTCAGGTTTGATCTTGAAAAAAACAGCTCAGACCGTTTTACCTTCGACGAGGGCCAGGCCCTGGGTGAACCGGTGTTTGCCCCAAGGCCAGGTGGTACTAATGAAGCCGATGGCTATCTGCTGAATATCGTGTATGATCAGAAAAGCGACTGCAGCTTTCTGGCCGTAATTGATGCTGCCCGTTTTGCAGATGGCCCAGTGGCAAAGGTAAAATTACCCCACCGCGTACCCTTTGGTTTTCACGGCCAGTGGTTTGAAGCATAATTAGCTTAGCCAGGCTGAAATAACCTGCATGGGTATCTTGGCACAGAAATAAATTGCAGTAAACAGAATACCAAGCACAACCAGAAAATACAAAGACGACATGACACGCTCTTCTTTCAGGCCAAGCAGTTTATCAAAGAAGATGCTTCCTAAACAAACGGTCAAAAGAGCGGCTATGGCCAGGGCCACTACCGAAACTTCGGCGCCGCTGAAGGCAACATTACCAAGCAGCATATAAACGGGCCTGGCCAATAATACCATAACCACAATCAAAGCCAGAGGGCCCAGATAGACAAAGGCCCCGCTGATCAACACAGCCCGGTCTGCCTTCACCGAAGAGGTTTATGGTACCTCTAGCCAGCTCAAGCAGGGTAAACTGGTAGGTGATTATTGTTTCAAACATGATTTTTGGTAGATTCATATATATTTTGACTTCAGCAAATGAGCAAGAAGAAAACCTAAGAGCTCTCATCAGACAGAACTCTAGAACTTTGACAATGCGCACGCTAGCTTGCATATTATTCATTTTCAGTGCGCTGTTAATCACAGAGAGTTTCTCTTCTTTTAAAAATGCCGATTTTCGCATTGGCTTCGCCAATGCTCCACGAGCGTTTCACGATCGGCATTTTTTTGTAGTTGCGGCCTATAAGTGGTCAGCACTGAAAATCCTAAATTTTTGCTTTGCATACAGGAGGTTTAAAGAGTTTTGCAAAAACAAAACTCGATAAAATTCTGGCAGTGCGTGAAACAACCATGCGGTCTACACGACAAAATTGTAGGTCGCGAAGCGCCCGCGAAGCATTTGTGCAACAAATGCGAAGACCTTCAATTTTGTTCAGCGAGCCGCCGCTAACTAAATTATTATATCTGCCAGAATTTCACATAATCTTCATAAAACCTTCACCCCGGGCCGGTTAACTGTAGTCATAAACTCAACCTAAGGAGGTAGTCTATGACTATGTTTGAAAGACTACGTAGTGCCATAACTATCAAGATTCTATTTATTGGTTTTCTTATTCTGCTGCTGCTGATACCAGTAGCCCAGGTTTCAGATTTGGTATCTGAACGGCAGGCCCGTCGCTCTGCAGCGGTTCATGAGGTCGGCTCAAAATGGGGCCACAGCCAGACTCTGGCAGCCCCAGTACTTTCGATACCCTATACCCGCTACTTTAAAGACAGCAAGAACCGTACCAGAACCGCCGTTGACCATGCCCACTTTTTACCGGCCAAACTTGAAATCGCCGGTGAAGTTGACCCTGAAGTTCGTTACCGGGGCATCTATGATGTAGCCCTGTACAAAACCAAATTAAAAATAAGGGGATCTTTCGACCCGGTAAAATTGCGCAAGCTTGGTATCAACCCCCGCGATATGAAATTCAGTCAGGCATTTTTATCGCTGGGCATTACCGATATGCACGGGGTAGGTAAACAGGTCAAAGTCAAATGGAATAAGCGCAGCTTTACAGTTGAACCCGGCATCAACAAAACGAACCTGTTTCAATCAGGCATGAGTGCCTCATTGCCCGCATTAAATGCAAAACAGAAGAACTCTTTTGAGTTTGAACTTTTGCTACAGGGCAGCCAGTTTTTAGATGTAGT
>CAZHLC010000100.1:0-6401 GCA_964532545.1 uncultured Leptospiraceae bacterium
AGCATGGGTTCTACGCTGGCCATCATGGGGGTGGGCCCGCAGAGATAAACCTGCTGCTTGTTGCTCTCACCAATGACATGGCGAAGAATATCACTGTTGATACGCCCCTCGAAAGCCCCATCACCTTTCTGGGCCTGTTCGAACCAGAAGTGGGTTTGCAGATTTTCATGGGTTTCAGCAAGCTCGCGCAATTCATTGTAGAAAATAGTATCTTCTTTTGAGCGGGCTGCATGAATAAACCTGATGGGCAGAGTAGAGCCGCTGTGCACCAGCTTACGCAGCATAGACATCATGGGGGTGATGCCACTGCCCGCAGAAATAAACACCAGCTCTTCTGGCAGCTTCTCTGGCAGGGTAAATTCACCGGCGGGCTGGCCAATCTTGATGCGCATGCCCTCGGTGGCATTGTCGAACAACCAGTTCGAAACCAGCCCACCTGATATACGTTTCGAAGTTATCTGGTAGAGGCCGGTCTGCTTTTCGCTTGATGAGATAGTATAAACTCTGTGCGCCATTTCGCCATTTATTTCAAGGCTAATGGGCAAGAACATGCCACTCTTGAAGTTGTAGTACTCATCTGGTGCGATGGTATATGTTTTAGCATCGGGGCTCTCTTGCTGAATAACCTCGATGGTAGCATTGGTGGTTGCGGGTTTCTGTTCAGCAGGCTTTGTAGCGGTTTGTGTGGTTTCAACGCGGCCCGCGGCAAAGGCCTTCATATCAAATCGTTTTGACACAGAATGGTCAACGGCGTTAGGCAGTGAAAACTTGAAGATTCTTTTCACTACAGTAGAGAACTGCCGCCAGAAACGTTTATTGTTATAGGGAACCCCATACTTGTTACAAACAAGCTGCACTTTCTCGGCCATCTCTGGGTAGCGATGCGCAGGAATGTCAGGAAACAGATGATGTTCGACCTGATGACTCAAGTGACCTGTCATAAAGCAGAACAAGGGGCTGCCCTCAATATTGCTTGAGCCCAGAATCTGCCGCAGGTACCAGCCTGCCTTGCTTTCGTTCTGGTAGTCTTCTTCGGTAAAATAGTGAGTCTCATCAGTGAAATGACCGCAGAAGATGATTACGAATTCCCAGATATTGGTAAGGGTGCGGGCCACCAGATTACCCAGAAGCACGGGCAGAAAGAAGGGCCCAGCCAGCGCCGGAATAAACACATAGTCGCGAAACATCTTCTTAGCCGCTTTGCGCCAGTATTCACCTACTTTTTTGAAGAAGAAGCCAAAGCCTGGGCGGGGTTCGGCGGCTGGCGGTCGCCAGCTCTTGGGTAGCAGAAACTCATTGGGGCGGGCATCGTGCAGCGAAGCCATGTGTTGAAAGTCAAGGGCCAGCCACAGGCTCATAAGTGGCTGCCATAGGTGATTAGTCTTCCACTCGATATCATCGCTGAGGCGAATCATGCCGTAGCCGATATCATAGTCGCGGCCTACTACATTTGTGTACGTGTGATGCACATAGTTATGCGAATGCTTCCACTGGTTAGCCGGGGTTACCACATCCCATTCATAGTGTTTCGAATGTAATTTCTTATCAGCTAGAAAATCGTACTGGCCATGTATTACATTGTGGCCAATTTCCATGTTTTCAATGATTTGCGAGGCTGATAGCCCCAGAACCCCGATTGCGAGGGTTATTGGTTCCCAAAAAATGGCACCCAGAAATATCAGCGCTCTACTGGCATAACTGAGTATTTTCTGCATTGAGACCACCCGGCGAATGTAGAATTCATCGGTGGTGCCCACCTGATTCTGGGCTTCTTGGCGAATGGTGTCGATTTCTCGGCCAAAGGCCTCTAATTTGTTAATGGGCTGAGTTTTTGTCAATGTTGCCTGCATTTTGTAATCTCCAACGTTAATGTCGTGGCAATATCGCCAAAAAAGGCCCTCAGGGCGGTTGGTTTTATATTTCAGGAAGTACAGAAACGCATTTCAGTACTTTTTTGTATGACAAAAATTCAATTGGGGGAAATTCAGGCGCAATTCACGCAGCGACCGCTCTCTGGTACGGCCATGATGCGCGCGGGGGGTATGGCAGACCCGCATTTGTTGCAAAGGCCAAAGTCGGGGTTATTGATCTTTTCAAGGGTGCTACGTAGTTTACTGAGCTTATCTTCGAGATTACGGCGATTGGCCTCGCGAACCCCTTTTTCGCCCAGGGCCTCGTAACGAGAAAGGCGGCCTACCGACACATCATAGCCGATGGGGTCAGCTGCCTCGGCCATACGGTTTATATCAACCTGCAGGCTTTCGATCTGCTGGTTAATCTGGTTTTTGAGCTCTTCTTTGTCTTCGGGCGTCATTTAGTCGTCAAATTCTACTTTTATTTTATAATCTCTCTTCTCAAGATTTGCTATCTGGTTCTCATAGGCCTGGTAGCATCTACATTTGGTGGGGTCACCGGTAATACGTTCATGGTATTTCAGAATCAGTAGGTTTCCTTCGACCTGGTGGCGGCCGGTCACGGTGGTTCCGTCACAGATTTGCCTGATAAAGGTCTTCACGATAAGGCGGTCGCCCTGCCATTTTTGTGAAAGCACACCCGAACCGGTAATCACCTTTTGCTCGCCCGTCTGCGAGGGATTATACCCACACTGTTCGGCGGGCTTCATAACAAAGGTGCCCCCGGCACAATGAAGAATCAGGCTTGAAGCCACCAGGGCCATTGTTTTACGCATATTACAATTTTAAAATGAGCAACTGCTATTCAAGTGATAAACTTGACCTCTCTGTGCGAAGGGCCAGGCCATCCCCCCATGGCTAGACTTGTCGCATTTTTTCTCGATAGACCTCTTGTAGTAAAGCTGGTGATATTTGCTGTAGCGATTCTGGGTATAATCGCCATTGCACAGATTCAGAAAGAGGGCTTTCCTAACATTACCATAAAGAATGTTATCGTAACTACTATTTACCCCGGGGCTTCAGCCCGTGATGTCGAGATGAACGTGACAGTGCCCATTGAAGAGAAGCTTAATGAGGTTACCGGAATTCAAAAAATGACATCAACCTCGCAAGATGGTATTTCAACCGTGGTAGCCGAGGTTGACGAGAATGCCACTAAAGGCGAGTTGAAAAAAGTTTATGATGATATTGATTCGGCCATCGGGCAGATCGATGATTTACCTGCTGATCTTGATGGGCGACCCACTCTTAAACTCATTACTTCTGCCGACCTGCCCGTAATTGAAGTTGCCCTGGCCGGCCAGGGTGATGAATTGAAAAAATTTGCCCGCCTGCTCGAAACAAAGATCAAAACCATATCGGCAGTTACTCAGGTAGAACTCATTGGCCTGCCCGATGATGAGGTGCACATTCTGGTAGATGCGCAGAAAGCCAGGCGAATGCAGATTGGGCTGCGCAGCATCGCCAATGCTATTCGCGCCCGCAATATGGAAGGCTCAGGCGGTACGCTTGAATCATTTTTAACCGAGAAGAAAGTTGTTTCAGTAAACAAATTTGCAGACTATGAAGACGTACTTAATACATATCTGCGGGTTTCTGATCTGGGTTATGCGGTTCAACTGAAGCGTCTGGCCGAAATCAAAGTTGTTCCTAAAGAGATGAATCTACGGGTACGTAACAATGGCAAACCCGGTGTATCGCTGATGGTGCTGAAAAATGGTAAGGCAGACATCATTGAAACTATAGATGAGATCAAGGCCGTTGTTGATGGTGTAAAGCGCCCCGAAGGTGTGGGCCTTACTTATCTTAATGACCAGTCAAAGGTAACCCGTGATCGACTTAAACTGGTCTCTAGCAATGCCATAGTGGGTGCCATTCTTGTCATGGGCGTGCTATTGATCGTATTCAACTGGCGCGTCGCTTTATGGACGGCCTTCGGCATACCCTTTTCGTTTCTTGGTGCCTTTATTCTGCTGCAGGGCACCGATGAGACTCTCAATATGCTGACGCTGGGCGGCTTTATTATCGTTCTGGGAATGCTGGTCGATGATGCCATTGTAGTGGCCGAGAATATTCAGAGCTACCGCGAAAAGGGTATGAAGGCCTACGATGCCTGTGTGCAGGCTGTGAAAGATATCTGGTTGCCGGTACTGGCCGCCTCGCTTACCACCATGATGGCCTTTACCCCGGTTCTGTCATTTGGTGGCCTGCCGGGCCAGTTTATCTATATTATTCCGTTGATTGTAATTCTGGCTTTGACAGTGTCTCTGTTTGACGCCTACTTTATTCTGCCGGCCCACCTTATGCATGCCAAAGATAGCGCTAACAAGGCAGCTAAAAAGAGCTTTGTTTTAAAGCTTGAAAAGTTTTATGAGAAGTGGCTGACGACTGCCATCAAATACAAGTATATCTGTATTTCAATATTCTTTCTTCTGTTTATCTTAACCCTTATTTCAGCCCGTTTCTTTGTTAAAAGCGAGGCCTTTCCGCAAGAAGCGGCAGAAGCCTTTAGTATTCAGTACCGCCTTGAACGGGGTGCCAGCTTTGATAAAACTCTTGAGGTGGTAAAGGTGATTGAGGGGTACCTGAATAAACTGCCCGAAGAAGAGCTGGTGGGTTTCAGTACCCGTATGGGAACTCAATCGACCGATAAAAATGCTGAGCGCGGCTCACAGCATAATCTTGGTATTACATTTGTATATCTTCACCCCTATTCAAACCGCAGTCGCACTGCCGAAGAAATTATGCAGGTGCTGCGCGGCCAGTTTAAACAAGACGAGCTTTTACAAAAAGATGTAAAACAGACTACGGTTGAACTTACTGCAGTGGGCCCGCCCATGGGTAAGGCCTTTGAGATACAGGTATCATCAAATAATGATGCCGTTAGAGATGCGAAGGCAAAAGAGGTAAAAGAGTTTCTGGCCACCCTCGATGGGGTGTTTGAAGTCGATGATGATGATATTCAGGGCAAAGATGAGCTTAATGTACAGATTAATCATCGAACGCTGAATCGTGCGGGCCTTACTATTGAGAATGTTCTACAGACTCTGCGCATAGCTTTTGATGGGCAGGTGGTAACCAACATGGTGACCCTCGACCAGACGGTTGACTTCAGATTGCGACTGAATGAAGAGGGGCGGGCCGATATTAACTTTATTAAAAGCCTGCCCATTCAGAACTCGGCGGGCTTTCTGATAAACCTGGGCCAGTTTGTATCGGCCGATACCCGCCCGGCTAAAAGCGATATCAAACACGTAAATGGTAAACGTACCACCACTATCTTTGGCAACCTTGATAAAGAAAAGATTGCAGGCAGCGAGATTGTGGCGGCAGTAAAAGAAAAATTTAAAAACGGAAATGATTACCAGATTAACTTTGCCGGCCAGCCGGTAGAGTCAGCTAAAATATTCGGTAACATTGGTATCGCGGGCTTAATTGCTATTCTGGGGGTCTATGTAATTATTTCGCTGATATTCAATTCGCTGACCCAGCCGCTTATTATCATACTGGCCATACCCCTGGGCTTGATTGGTATCATACTGGCAGCTATAACTCACGGGGCGCCCATGTCGATGTTTGCCGGTATTGCTCTTATCGGTCTAACGGGGGTGATTGTCAATGATGCTATTGTGATGGTGCATACCATCAAAGAAAAAGCCAAAGAGAAACTCAATGATCTGACCCTGGTTGAAGGTGCTGTGGGCCGCCTCAGGCCAATTCTGTTAACTACCGCTACTACGGTGCTGGGGGTAATGCCCACTGCCTACGGTATCGGAGGTATGGACCCTTTTATCAGCCAGATGTGTCTGTTTCTTGGCTACGGTCTGATTTTCGGAACGTTAGTGATTTTGTTTTTTATACCCACCGCATTTTCGGTTACTCTGAAATTCAATAAGAATTAGAGTAACCGAAGGCGGGTAAGACAGTTAGAAGAGCCTATTTTGTGTGCTCTTTGTTGTGCTTGGCTTCGAGTTCTTTATGTTCGGTCATCATGGCATCATGCTCTTTTTTCATCTGAGCATGCTCTTCGAGCATTTTAGCGTGATCGGCCTTGACTTTTTCTTTATCGGCGGCGTTTTTGTGCTCTTCTTCAAGGGCCTTGTGGCTGGCTATCAGGGTTTCGTGCTTTTTAATAATCTCATTGTGCTTGTCTAGCAGGGCTTTGTGGTCTGTTTCATGCTGGGCCAGGGTAGCCTTGCTGCCGCCATGCTTTTTCAGCGCTTCTTGGGTGTTTTTATGGCTATGAATCATTTTGTCATGGGCAGCCTTCATCTCTTTATGAGCAGCTGCCAGTTTTTCATGCTCTACTTGCAAGGTTTTGTGAAAGCCATCACCACAGTAAATTAGCGATGCGGCTGCGAGTAATACGATTACTTTCTTCATGTTGTTTACTTTCCTTATTTGTTGTTGGTTTTTTCTCTGTGATTTGCGGGTTCGCGCTGTTGATAGAGTGCCTAAAGCAGCTTACCATCAGGCTCAGTTTTGAGT
>CAZHLC010000100.1:6418-8225 GCA_964532545.1 uncultured Leptospiraceae bacterium
ATCATTCTGAACACAGGTTGACAATAACAATCTCACCTGTGGCAGCGGTCATTTGGGGGCGGCAGGGGCCGTTTCGCGCCCCTGCATGCGGTCAGATTTTTAGCTTACTGCCATGGGCTGATAAACTATGCTTTTGGGCCACACCGCCCTGAATCAGGTCGACTTTCAAAGCCTTGATTTCTGGGTAGAGGCTGCCCATATTGAAATTGAGACTTTTGCCTGCTACCGGGCTTTCGCATTTAATAAAAAAGCTGGCTTCAAAAACCTGATGATGGCCATGTTTTTCAACCGTCATCGACTGCTTTTCAGCCGAACAACCAGCGCCCAGTGAGATCATTTTTGAAAAATTATTTTCAAACTTTTCGAGCCCGGCCTCCTGCTTCTTTTTGTCTTCTTCACTTTTGGCCTGATGTTCAAAACCGATGATTGGTTCTGTATGGCTGGTTAATTTTACCGATATATCTTTTTCATCGGTAATTATTTTCAGCTCTGCACTGCTGTGGTCATCATGGTGATGGTGCTCTTTGCAGGCAGAACCTGATAAAAGCAGCAGAGCAGTGAGAGTAAAGGTTAGGATTGTTTTCATGTTAGTATTTTCCTGGTTTGAATGGTTTCACTTTGAAACCCTTAATTGTAAACAGGGCGTCACCAAAGGGGCTTTTAAACTTTTTGATTTTAAAGGTGCCTTCAACGATGATGGGCTGCCATGTGAATTCAGTTTTTACTTTCTGCATTTTCACATGTACCATCTGGTTCGGGGGCGGCGGGGGAACATGTATACACTGACCCTGTGACGGAACCAGCAGAAACTCACCCACCCCGTCTTCATCGCCATCAAGGGGTACCATGAAACCCGGCAGGGTAACCCGGCCGCCATTCACTTTTGACAGCTTACGGGGTATTTTGCTGAGCTTTTTTAACTTACGCAGATCTCGCCATTCGAGTTTGGCATCGATCTTTTTCGCACTGGCATCTTGAATGACCGCTGTACCCAGCAAAGTAAGGGTTATCAAATAGAATATCTTTTTGTTATTTCGTTTCAGAGTTATGCGCATTGGTGTAACCTCGCTGTGTGTTTTTTAATGTAGTTTGTTTCGAAGTTAAATAAGCGAGGGCGGGCCCCGTGAATCAAAGAAAGAAGTAAACCTTTGCTCTACTGAGAGCTGCTCAGAGACAACTTCAGTAACCTTGATAGAACTGACCCATGCAGGTGAGTTTGCTGCGTGCAGGCTCACTTTTTGAAACTGATCAATGAGCTCGCAACCAAAGGCATGAGCTGCTTTTGAATCATTAGAAATCTGCTTATGGCACAAATGGTCGGCAGAACTATGAAAGTGAGAAGCTGAGACTGTGACAGCCGCAAGCAGGCTGAACAGCATTGTCAGTGAGAGAAATTGTTTCACTGTTATCTACCAGAGTACACCTATGAAATAAAATGACAACCTTTATACGGTTATGTCTTTTTTAGACAGTAACGTAGCCGTCGGGTTCAATAATTTCTGTGAAAAATGACATTTTTATAGCTTTACCAACTGGTCGCACTTTCTAGCTATACCATGATCTCTTAGAAAATGTTCACCGTGGCTCTCTGTTCTGTAAGTTAATCAAATTTCTGAAATCTGTTCAACTGTACTATGAAAGCGCTGTGTTATATCATGTTCTTAGAGAAATTTGATTAATTAAATAAAATAGGAAGTAAAACACAATGAATATCTATGTTGGAAATATTTCTTACGGTACCTCAGAAGACAAGCTGCGCGAGTTTTTTGAAGCCAAAGGTGTGGTTGACCGCGTTAACATCATCACT
>CAZHLC010000100.1:8235-9368 GCA_964532545.1 uncultured Leptospiraceae bacterium
ATAAATACAGCGGCCAGTCAAAGGGTTTCGGTTTTATCGAAATGCCAAACGATGACGAAGCACAAGCTGCCATTGACGAACTGAATGGCCAGAGCCTCGATAATCGCCAGTTAAACATCAGCAAAGCCCGCGAGCGTAAGCCCCGCGAGCAGCGCTACTAAAACCTATCTTTTAAAGTTCATTCGGGCCTGGGTTGCAATGACCCGGCCCGTCTGGGCATCACCACCACTTTAAATTTCTACCAGCTTTTTCGATCATTCTTGTCAAGTCAACTCACTCGACGGCAATTCTGCCAGAGCGTTTTTCTGTTCAGCTGAATCAGACAAATACCTGGCCCGCATTGTCAATGCGGCAGGCTGCGGCTTTGCTGATTGAGAGCGAATCAAGGTGATAGGCCCGGCAATCAAAGGCCCAGCGCTCTTTTACTTCTTGAGCAACTTCTGGGTCAGCATTCAGTTTTTCAACGGCCAGCTGGTAGTAGATACTGATTAAAAAACGAATGGCCATGAGAACCAGGTCTTCGCTGAAGCGCTCGCGCACCCCGTCTTTTCCAGTAGAGTCATCAAGTTCGCGGTACGTCTGAATAGAGGTTTCTAGCTGCTGCTTTTGTTCTTCAAGCATGGCTGTGGGCTCTTTCAGTAGCTGCCATTTCTGGTTCACATACTGGCGCATTACACCGTCGCCCGCCATACCCGCGGTAATACCACCCACTGCTGAGCGCACCTGAATCTGGCTGGTGCCTTCATAGATGGTATTTACGCGACCATCTCGCAGAAGGCGGGCTACATCATAGTCTTCTGTAAAGCCTGCCCCGCCATGAATCTGAATGGCCATTGAAGACAGGGCCACCCCGGTTTCAGAGCAGTAGTATTTAGCCATTGGAGTAAAGGCTGTAGCCAGGGCAGCATATTTACCAACCTGGGGGTGGCGCCTGATTTCACGGTCTGGGGTGCCGGCCTTCTCCATACGAATCTGCTCATGCTGGTAGAGGTCAACTATAGTGCCGGTTTCAACAGCCAGCAGGCGCATGGCGTTGGTTTCGCGGCGCATCTTATCAAGCATGTCGGCTACGGCCGGTATTTGTTCGATGGGTTTACCAAACTGTTCACGCTCTTCGGCATATTTGAGTGACT
>CAZHLC010000101.1:0-9341 GCA_964532545.1 uncultured Leptospiraceae bacterium
GACTTTAGCCCCATCTACCTGTCTGTCACCGGCTTTTTCAGTCATTTGCAGCGCGATTTCAGCCTGCCTGATCATGGCAGTGGCCCCAATTGAATTATTAGAGAGCACACCACCAGAGGGGTTAATTGGCAAACTGCCCTGCATGGTAAAAGTTCCGTCTTCAAAAAGCTTATATGATTCGCCATAGGGGGCCAGACCCATACCCTCGGCCCAGATGAGCTGCTGCACCGTAAAAGCGTCGTACATTTCAATCACGTCAAGTTGCTTCAGCGGGTCAGTAATTCCCACAGCTTTGAAAACAATGTCTGCAGCTTTTTCGAGTGCCAAAGGCGCCCCCCAGGTTCTGTCGGGATAATTCGTTCCGTCAGATATGGTTGAGACTGCCTGAACCCAGCTTTTGCCAACACTTTTCTTTTTGGCCAATTCACCTTTCTGCAATACCATGGCGCAGGCCCCGTCAGAGGTGGGGCAACTGTCGAGCTGGCGCAGGGGCGTTGAGAGATAGGGCAGATTTTTTAACATATCAATGGTCAGATTGGGCAGCTTCAGGCTGGCATAGGGGTTATTGAGGGCATTTTTACGGGCGATATAACCAATGAGCGCAAAATGATCTTCGGTGATGTGCGGATGCCTTTTCATGTAGATGCGTGCCTGGTTGGCTACAGCCGAAGGCGCCCCGGCGGCATACTCACGGCCATAGATGGGTGAGTACACATATGAGAGCCCCTTCTGTACCGAGGTCTCGGTAAGCTTGTTGCCCGAGACAACCACCACGGTATCATACATGCCAGAGGCCACTGTATAGTAACCGAATATGCCGGTTGAGGCCCCCACGGTACCTCCGGTATGATTGCGTATGACTGGTATACCCTTGCCGCCAATTGAGTCGGCGGCCCACAGTTCAGGATGGTTAATGCCATCAAACATCTCGGGGGCATTGCCCACACAAATGCCATCGATATCGCCATAATCTATTTCAGCATCTTCAAGGGCTTTGTCGATGGCCTCACGCATCAGCTCAGGAAGGTTTACATCTTTACGTTTTGTTTTTGTTACTGTCTGGCCGGTTCCGATAATTGCTACTTTATTCATGGTGTTTCTCTCTTATGCCTCAAGTACGTAGAAAATATTGCTCTGCATACCCAGACCTGACTGGCCGTGGGCCAGCCCCTTGCTGAGGTTGCGTTCTTTCATCTGTTTAGCAAGGTGAATGATTCGTGAGGTGCCCGCGGCCATAATGGGGTGGGCACAGAGTACCCCACCTGAAAGATTCACCGGAAGCTTGCCCCCATCAGCGGTGTAGCCGTTCTTCAGATGGTCTTTGATCTCATCGTAGCCCCAGCCAAAAACTTCTCTATAAAGCAGGGGTTCTTGATACGAAAACAGATCGTAGAGTTCAGCAATTTGAATGTCGCCGGCACCCAGGCCGGCCATCTTCAGGGCCTTCTGGGCGGCGATTTCTGAAACCTCGCTACGGCCAAGGTCTCGGTAGCCCGGGTAGTAGGAGTCACTGGCTGAGCCAACCCCGGTTATGCTGACACCATCACGACCATTGTCTTTCGCCCATTGCTCAGTCGAAACGATTAATACACTGCAGCCATCGGTCATGGGCGGTATCTCAAGTTTTTTTAACGGGGTTGCAACATAACCTGAGCCCATCACATCTTCGACGCTGACATCGCCGCTGAAGGGGGCATTGTCATTGGCCAAACCTGCTTTTTTATTCTTGCTGACGCACCTGGCTACATCTTCTTCATCGAGGCCCGATTTCTGTAGAAAGGCATTGGCCTGCATGGCATGGTAGGTAGAAACATCATGGCCCAGGGGCCGCATGTAAAAGGGGTCGAACTGGCTGAAGTAATACCAGCTGCCCGAGACTTCAGGTGAAGAATAGGGCTTTTTATTCATATTTTCAATGCTGGTATCTGATGATTTCGAATAGCTCACCAGCATAACCGTGTTGTATTTATCTGTGCCCAGGCGGCAAAGTGCATAGAAGAGCCCAAAAGCGCCGTCATTTTCTATCTTGCTCTCTTCTTTTAAGAATGAACCGGCTGGCTCTACGATATAAACATGATTGATATTTATACCGTCTTGTACATCATCGCCGGCCTGAATGACCCCATCAATCTGTTCGATCTCAAGATCGGCCGAGGCAAGGGCCTTTTTGGTGGTATAATAGACTATTTCTTCAAGATTGAGTTCATCTTCTCTTTCTTTAAAATCAGATTCGGCATAGCCGATGACTTTCGCTCTCATGTAGATTCCTTCTCTGGTTCGTCAGCTTTCGACCATTTAAAGATCGTAAAATCCATGTGTAAAATGCTACACTTCTATGCAAGTAATTTACAGACAACCCTGTCTGTTCTCGCCCTATAGCGGGGGCAGCTCTTCTTCTTGAATTTGGCTTTGCGCGCTGATTGTCGGCGCTAAATTATCCCCATGACTGATGTAAAAGAGCTGCTTAAAAATGTTTATTTGTTTAAAAAACTGAGTGATGAAGAGCTTGATACGATTGCGGGTCTTTGTGATAAAAAGACCTATTCTTCAGGTGATACGGTTTTCTATGAAAACGATGAGGCCAAATCGCTTTATATCGTACAACATTGTTCAATGCAGGTTTCGAAAAAGGCAGCCGAAGATGATCAGAAGATTAATATCATAGGGCCGGGCATGCATTTTGGTGAATTACCCTTTGTGGCCGAAGCCAAAAGGTCTGCCAGGGTTGAAGCAGCCGAGAACTCTACTCTCATTGAGATACCCTATGAAAAACTGAAGCAGGCACTTGATTCTGACGTTAAGCTGGCCTCTGAGGTGTATTACTCGATTTCACATTTTCTGGCGGCCCGTCTGCGTAAAGTAACCACTGACCTTTCATTTGCCCGCGAAAAAAACCTGCGCCACTTCTAAAGACCTATGAACTTTATAAGAAAAAACCTCAAAGCATTTATTATTTTTTTAACGGCCTTTCTGGTAATGTACGGTGCCCAGACTCTGTTGTTCTCACAAGAGTTTATGGTGCCAAAGCAGACCATCAAAGAAGCTAAAAAACCCAAAACAAAGAAAAAAGAAACAGGTATTCTTTCAAACTTTGATACAAAGGTCGACGCCTTTGTGGCTGAAACAGGCAAGGTAATGGCCGAGATGGTGGGGGCTGACAAGGTAAACCCCCTGGTTGTTGCTTTGATCTTATTTCCTCTGTTTGGGGTGGGGGTTTATTTTATCGGGCTGGCCCTGCGCATTCTGATTATTCGCCCACTTTTGGCCCTGTGGGCCCGCAAGGCTGAGAAAGATCAAGACAAAGACACAATTCAGAATATTCGTAAACATCTCACTCCATTCTTTATAACCCTTGGTTTACGCATCGGTATTGTTCCCCTTGAGGCCTATTTTAATCAAAAAATTGCCTTCTTGCGCAACCCTCTCAATGCTATTCTGATTTTTACCGCTGCTTTAATTTTTCAAAAGATTCTAGTTGCCTCGATAAGTGTCTGGGGGCAGAGGCTTGCCAAGAAAACTGAAAGCACCCTTGATGATCAACTGGTGCCGATTTTACTGGGCCTCGTTAAGACCATGGTGGTTATTTTCGGTACACTCTTTGCCATATCTGCTCTCGGGGTAAACATGGGGCCATTACTGGCCTCTCTGGGGGCAGCTTCTTTTGCCCTGGGTTTTGCAGTCAAAGACTCACTAAGCAACTTTGTTGCGGGAATTTTTCTGATTGTCGAAAACACTTTTGAAGTTGGTGATAAAGTCGAGATACCAGGCATTGGTCTGGGTTACATTCATGAGATTGGCCTGCGTACCACCAAGCTGCGAACCTTTGATCATGAAGTTATTGTTATACCCAATAACACGCTGATGAATAAAGAATACCGCAACTATCGTCTGCCCACGTTGAAAATCAGGGTCGTGGTTAGCTTTGGGGTAGCCTATGGCAGCGATGTGAACAAGGTGCGCGATATTGCATGGAAGGTTCTCGCTGAAATTGATGGTAAACTTGATGACCCAGCGCCAGCCGTTGAGTTCAATAATATGGGTGATTTCTCACTTGATTTCGCTATTAAGTTTTACGTAGATAATTTTGCAGACCAGTATTCAAAGAAGCTTGAGGTTACCGATAAAATTTATCATTCGCTGGTAGCCGAGGGTATTGAAATACCGTATCCCACTTATACTCTTGATATGCTCAAGAAGGGTGACTGATTGGGGGCGACGCCCCAAAGCCCCCTTGTCTAAAAATAGACTTCAGCCTGGCTCAGACTGTATTGTGACTGTAAAAAACTCAGTAATTGTTTTGTTACTCGGGCTGATGTTTTTAGCCTGTTCAGAGAAACGAATTACTAATAAAGTTATTTTCAGGTCAGAGCTGCAGTGGCAGCAGCTTAACCCGGCCCGGGGTGCAAAGAGCCCGAAGGCGGCTAACCTCTGGGGTGACCGTAATGGGGCCGGGCCTACGGGCTTTCTGGTAGAGTTTGTTGATGGCTTTTCTTCACCGCCCCATATTCATAATGTGTCTTACCGGGGCGTGGTGATCAGCGGGTTGATTCACAATGACCATAAAAATGCGCCTACTATGTATATGCCGGTGGGGTCATTCTGGGTGCAACCAAAGGGGCAGGCACACATCACCGCCGCCAGGGGCAGCTACAACCTGGCCTTCATTGAAATAGAGCAGGGGCCCTATCTGGTGCGCCCACCGGGTAAGGCCTTCACTAGCGCTGAGCGAGCGGTGAACATTGACTATTCAAATCTGGTCTTTTTACAGACTTCGAGCTTTACCCATGCAGGGGTTCAGAGCCAGGCCTCGCCCCAGATCGCATATCTCTGGGGTAAACCTGCCCACGGTAATCTTTACGGAACTCTAATCAAGCTGCCCCGTGGCTTCGAGGGTACCATCGCCAGCTCAGGTAAAACATTCTATGGCGTGTTGATCAAAGGCCAGCTCGATTATACCTTGCCAGCTGCCAAGGCAGCCAGCAATTTAGAACCGGGCAGTCTTTTCAGTTCAGAGGGAAATTCTACTCACAAAATCAAAGCTAAGCAAGCTGATACCCTTGTCTACGTACGCACCAATGGCCCTTACCAGATTAAATGATAACCTGGGGCAGGCCCCCAGACCCCCAAGCTCTGCGAGCCAGCTTCTTTCGAAAACTTATCCTCGCGTCGGTGTGATTATATCTATGTTTGGCAAAACAAAAAAACCTTTTCTATGAAACTTTTCGGCTGTGGAGGTTTTCTACAGAAACCGGCTCACAGAGTAGGTAAGAAAAGAAAATAAAACTGTTAGAAAGAAGTGTAGATATATTATATTGGAGTTCTTACTGTTGTGCAAAAAACCCATATATTAGATTATACTCTTGAAGAGTGGCAGAATTATTCACTGGCCCAGGGGCAGAAAAGATTTCGGGGTGAGCAGATCTTTCGTTGTCTTCATGAGCGCCTTGAGTTTGACCTCAGTAAAGCCAATATTCCTAAACCATTTTTAGAGCTGATTCAACAGAGTTTTACTTTCCCCCCCGCTGAACCTCATCGCTCATCAAGTTCTGAATCTGATGGTACAGCCAAAGATCTGTGGTTGTTTGAAAAAGACCGGGCGGTTGAAAGTGTGTGGCTGCCCTATGAAGATCGGCAGTCAATCTGTATCTCTACCCAGTTTGGCTGCTCTCTCGATTGCAGTTTCTGTGCCACAGGCAAATTAAAATTCAAAGGTAATCTATCAACCGGTGAAATACTGGCCCAGGTTTACCTCAGTCAGAAGCGCTACGGCAAACGTATCTCTAACGTGGTTTTGATGGGTATGGGTGAACCCTTCTATAACTATGATAACAGCCTTAAGGCCTGTCGCATTCTTAACCATGATATGGGGTTGAATATCGGGGCCGGGCGTATTACCATCAGTACTTCAGGGGTTTTACCCGCCATCGAGAAATATGTGAACAACGCAGAGCCCTTCAGTCTGGCGCTTTCTGTTCATGCCGCCAATGCATACAAACGCGCCGAAATTATGGATATCGAAAAGAAGTTCGCCCTGAAAGACATCGCAGACTTTTTGCAGAAAAATCGCCATAAGATGGGTAAGAATCGGCTGACCATTGAATACATTCTCATCAAAGACTTTAATATGTCAGAAGCTGACGCTGAAGAGCTGGCCAACCTGGCTCATAAAATACGAGCCAAGGTGAACCTGATACCTTTGAACACCAGCTTTCTAGAGTTTGAGCGCCCCAGCGATGCCGCCATGAACCAGTTCTGGCAGCGGCTGCATAACAGGCGAGTGCTGGTTTTTAACCGCCAGTCACCAGGCCGCAGCATTGATGCCGCTTGTGGTATGCTGGCCGGTACGGCTTGATAATGGGGTCGGTGAATTTGAGATAAATGAAGAGAATCTTGATCTTTTTAATGGCTACGGGTAGTATTTTGTTGGCCCAGGGCGCCAACCCACGGGTGCTGCTACAAATACCACCTTCTTTCGCGCTTTTACAGAAACCAACTTTCGACGTAGCGACCGATGCTAAGAGCTTCGCAGTGGCTGGTGATGAGCTGGTTTTCTTCAGCAAAAGTGGTATTATTCAGAGTCGCTATCATTTAAACAGTAATGCCAATGATTTGCAGTATTTTCCTGCGGCTAATAAAGTGGTAGTGCTGCTCGAAAATTCGATACAGGTGTGGCATATGAACAAAGGGCTGCTGCATTCAGCCCCGTTTGATAATGCTGAGGGTAAGGGCAGGGTAGCCGCCACCACCGATGGTTGGGTTTTTGCCTATGCCGACGTTTATCTTTATATCTATAAACCCGGTTTGAAAGAAAAAAAGACAGTCTCACTCGAAAGTTTCGCAATGAGTAATCTCGCAAAGTTTGCGGTTGCGCAAGATAAAGGTATTGCGGTTGTTTCAGGTTACAACGGCTTGTACTTTTTCGATCGAACGGGTAAGGCGCTCGAACCGTTGAAGGGTGAGCAGGGTTACATTTATTCTAATTTGAGTGTTGATCAGAAACTGCAAAACATTGTTTTTGAAGAAAGTAATGAACTCTGCAGTATCACGTTTTCTAATCGAAAAACTGATTGTGTCAAACTGAATGAGTCTATCTACAATGTACAGATTCCGTTTAATTCAAATGATATATATTTCTCAGCAAACCGCGGAATTTACCGACTGGAGAACAAAAAATCTACTCTGCTGGTCGAGGAAGAGTATATTTCACATATGCGTTTGCAAAAAGACCTTAAGGTCATAGCCAGTGCTGGTGGTGTATTGATATTCAATGGCAGTGAAAAAACAGAAGTTGCAAACAGCAGTGTAAGCATTAACAACCTGAGAGTTTTGCCGGGGCCGAAGATTTTTGCCGGCGTATATTCGAATCTTTACCGGGGCAATCTGGCTGAGCCTGCGCATAAATACATTCATCTCGATAAATTTGTGTCTGCGCCTAATGGCAAGCTGGCCGCACTTTACAACCAGAAGAGTTATGCTGATAAAAAGCAATTGTCATTGCTGAATGTTGAAAATGGCAAGACGACATCATTTACCGCGTGCCCACTAGAAGGTAATACAATCACTGCAATTTCAAATTCAGGTTTAATCTGGGTGACTAATCCGGTTTTAGCTGATGTCGTGCAAATCTGCCATGTAGAAAAGAAGAAGACCTTCAAAGATACAAAACAAGAAAAACCCATTTCAAATGCGCTGGTTTCGCCTGATGGTAGGCATGTGGCCGTGCGTACTAATGATGGTCTTGTCAGGGTGATGACCAATAAGGCTGAGCCAGTATCAAGTTTTACTGCAAAAGCATGGTCGTATCATAAAACTTCGATTGCGTTCAGCCCTGATTCAAAGCACATTATCGCAACTGGCCGCGAAAATGCCATAAACATATTTGATTTATCAGGCAAGAAGATGGCAAGCTTTGGCAAAGAAGATGATTTCTCGCCTACCTTTGGTCTCGATCACAAGAGAAACCATATTCTTTTGCCTGCAATCAATGGTGAAATCAGGGCGTTTAATTTCAAGGGTGAGTTACAGTTTTCTTTACCGGCTAACTTTCATGCTGCTGAATTGAATGTATCAGGCCACGCGCTGGCGGTTTTAGATAATCGCGGTCGCGGTCACATCTATGATCTTAAATCGAAAAAAAAGCTGCTTTCTATAGTTTTCTTTGGCAGTTTTGTGAATTATGCGCTCGCTTATACTGAAGAACGTTTTGAGAATTTTCATGACGATTTTGCTGAAAAAATAACTGTAAGAAAAAATGGGCAACTTATTCAAGGGGCTGGGGTGAAGGCCTTCTATAAAAAAGGCCTGGTTAATGAGGCTTTAGCAGAGCTGCGCTAGGCAGACCATCTTTTACAGCGCAGCCCGGCCCTTGTCAGTCAGGTTCAGGCTTTTTTTCAAAAACCCGTTTTCAATCAGCCATTTGCGCTGTTCATCGCTGACCCCGGCCTTTTTCGCCCGGGCAAGCTTGTTATGCTTTTCAATGCGCATGCCTTCGAAGGGGGCAATAATACTCAGTACCCGTTTGATTTCTTCTGAACCCATCACTTCTGCTTGCAATGGCGCCGGGTTCTTTAATGTCAATGAATATACCTGCGGCCAGGCAGCTTGAAGGCTCGACCGCTGGGCGGCCAGTCGCAGGGGCCATCAATGGTGCAGCTTGCAGTTGGGCGGCAGAACCTTTCTCAGCTCGGTGATAAAATGAGGGTCTTCAGAAAGAGGGTTATTGCTCAGAAACAACTGATTCAGTTGGGTAAACTGTTTTAAGGTATCAATGATCTTCGGTGATGCTGGCAATTGATTATTCGCGAGGTAGATATTCTGCGCATTTGTAAACTTCACAACAATCTGTGGTATCTCTTTTAAGTCATTATCGTTGAAGTTGATGTAATTGTATTTTTCGAAATGGTTCAGCTCTTGCAAAAGAATGTCAGCGCTGATAAAAACGTTGTGTTGAAAATCGAGGTAATCTATATTTTTGTTCTGATCATTCTCTTTGAATTTTTTCTTTTCAAAGAGTATTCTGTTCTTATGAAAAAAGCTGAAGGCTTTTTGATACTGCGCTTTTTTTAATTGTTTTGCCAGCGGCCCGTAAGAAGAACCATATTTAATAGTATGATTGTATAGCGCCCAGAGCTCTAAGAAACTGCTGAGTTCTTCATATAGAATTAAGAAAAGTATCTCTGATATTTCGGGGCTGACATGTACGCGGCAGCTTTCGGTGCGTAACCAGACCCGCTTATCGAAATCACCTGGTTTGTTTTCAGCAAGATTGAAACGTAAACGTAATAACTCAGTTTCATCAACTCTGATCACCAGATAGTAATCACGTGTTTCAAATTCTAAAA
>CAZHLC010000102.1:0-9333 GCA_964532545.1 uncultured Leptospiraceae bacterium
CGAGGGGCAACATGTGCTGCGGGCAAAGATTGATATGGCCCACCCCAATATAAATATGCGAGACCCCACGATGTACCGCATTCGTAAAGTGCACCATCATTCAACCGGCGATAAATGGTGCATTTACCCCATGTATGACTATACTCATTGTGTTTCTGATGCTCTCGAGGGCATAACCCACTCTCTCTGCACACTTGAATTTGAAGACCATAGACCTCTGTATGACTGGTTTCTAGATGAGCTTAAGACAGCGAAACATCCCCAGCAGATTGAGTTTTCGCGCCTGAATCTTGAATATACGGTAATGAGTAAACGTAAACTGCAGAAGCTGGTTGAAGAAGGCCACGTCGAAGGCTGGAATGACCCACGCATGCCCACCATTGCCGGGCTCAGACGCCGGGGCTATACCCCTGAGTCGTTGCGTGATTTCGCCGAAGCCATTGGTATCAGCAAGGTTAACGGTTTTATTTCAATGACCATTCTTGAAGATTCGGTGCGTAATGATTTAAACAAGAGGGCCCCGCGGCGCATGGTCGTATTAGACCCACTGAAAGTTATTATCACAAATTATCCCGAGGGTCAGAGCGAAGAAGTTGAAGCAAAGAACCACCCTGATCAAGAAGATATGGGTAAGCGCAGCCTGCCCTTTTCAAGAGAGCTTTTTATTGAGCGCAGCGACTATATGCCCGATGCGCCAAAGAAATTTTTTCGTCTCACTGAGGGCCGCGAAGTCAGGTTTCGTTATGCGTATTATCTTACCTGCCAGCGTGCTGTAAAAAACGAGGCTGGCGAGATCACCCACCTTGAATGCACTTACGATGAAAACACCCGGGGTGGCCGCTCAGAAGATGGCCGAAAAGTCAAAGGAACCATTCACTGGGTTGATGCAGCCAGTGCAGTTGACATTGAAGTGCGTCTCTATGACCGCTTATTCAAAGTAAAAAACCCCGACAAGGCACCCGAGGGGCAAGACTTTCTGGCTAACCTCAATGAAAACTCACTTGAGGTGATTCAACAGGCCAAGGCCGAGCGGGGTCTTGAAAAGGCTGAGGGCAATTTTCAATTTGAAAGAATGGGATACTTCTACCGCGACCATGAAAATGAGCAGCCAATATTTAACCGCACCGCCAGCCTGCGTGATTCATGGGCAAAAATTGAAAAAGAAAATCAATGAAACATGTGATGCTTAACCAGCTTCTCGGTTTCTTTGTCATAGTTACCTGAGCTGGCGAGACGGCGCAGCTTGCGCAGGCTCTTCAAAGGCTCGTTCTTGGCCATGTAGTTCACTATCCATGGGGGAAGGTTACCACCCGGGTCAGCATGTACCGTAAAGTCAACCAGGGCATGGGCCCCTTTATTCACCGCTTTGATTGACATATTGATACGCATGATGCGCATGCGGGTTAGCCCCTTTTTCGGGGGATACTTTCTATGTCTTACGTTGGTGAGTTTTATGCGGCTGGCCTTCTGTTTTTGTCGATAGCCAACGGTGCCTTTCAATATATAATCGCGGTTCTCGAAGGGCCAGGGCACCTTGGCCATGGCATAGAAAATCTGATAGTACTGATTAATTTTCAGGTTGTAGCTTTTAGCATTGAAATTCTTTTTAATAAGACGCACATTATGGGCCCCTTCTACCCAGCGGGGCATTTTTTTGATGTCTTGCACAATGGTAAAAACCCGGCTGGGCGGTGCTTTAACTACGCCTACGGCTCTAAAAATATGAAACTGTGAAGAATTCGAAGCTCTGCGATAGACCTTGATACCGTACTTTTTTGTGAGAAGCTTCCATTGGGCGAAGGCCGGTGAACTCACCGAAATGGCCAGTGCCCAGATCATTAGAGAACGCATGATTTATTAGTGCATAAAAATGACTATTTAGTCAAAATTTTTGCTATTTTTTCGGTCATAGCACGCACGCTCTTAGTGCGCTTATTTGACAGAATAATGATCATGAGCCCTTTTTGCGGCGAGAGCCAATTCATAGTGTGGGCCCCGCTGAGGTTACCATCATGATAGATAATGTTCTGCTCAGGCAATACATAGAAGCCATAGCCATAAGGTACATCATGCTTGCTGATGACCCGGGGCTGCCAGAGTATTTGGCGACTCTTGGCCGAAATAAGTCGGTTATTAAGCAGGGCCAGATTGAAACGCCGTAAATCAGCAGCATTTGAATAGATGCCACCGGCCCCAACGGTGTAAAAAGCATAGGGCATGATTCTCATCTGTTCGTTGTGGCGCTGCGCCACAAGTCTCTGTTTGGGTTTATCGCGGGCAAAAGTATTCTTCAGCCCAAGGGGCCTGACAATTTTCTGCTCTAAGAAGCTGCTGAAAGACTGCCCCGATATGCGCGCTATGATTTCAGCCAACACAATATAATTGCTATTACTGTATTCGTGCTTTTCACCGGGGGCATAATTAAGTTTCTGCTGGGTTCTTAACAGACGCAATACCCCTTGGTTATTAAAGCCAGCAGGAACTCTGATGATACCATAGTAATCGGGCAGGCCAGAGGTATGTTCTAACAGGTGTTTTACTTTAATGCCGTTAGCCAGCAAAGGTATGTCTTTAAACCATGGGCCCACCTCTGAGTTAAAAGAAAGCTTATCCTGCTCTACCAGCATGGCAATGGCCACGGCCGTAAATTGTTTAGAAACTGAAGCAAGATAAAAGGCCTCATGACCAGAAAACCTCTGCTTCTTTGCGTAATCAGCGTAACCAAAAGATTTTTGATAGAGTACCCGGTTTTTCTGGGCAACCAGCACCACCCCATTAAAATCAAAATCGTGAATAACTGCGCTGACAGCCTCGCTGTTAAACCTGGCATAACACCCTGATGTTATCAGCAGGCTGATCAATAGCCACGTTCTCATAAAGAAGCCTGCCTGAAAATAACTGCTAGACGGCGCCCCCGGGGCAGCTTCTGCCCCAGTATAACATCACTCTTTCTTTTGGCGATACCGTGGCGGTAGTGATAACGTACATCATCGCTCATCAATAACAGCGACCTCTGGGGTAGATAGATCTCATAGGTCTGCTTTTGCTCATCTTCAAGCTGAAAAGCAATACCGCTGCCCAGACTGAGAATGGCAATTTTATGTTTGAACTTTTCATCAAGATCAGTATGCAGGGCGATGCCCTGGCCAGGCAGATACTCATTTATATGTGCCTGGTTGGCCAGCTCTCGAAAAACCCCGGCAGCTTTCAGCTTCAAAGCGATTGGGGCCAGCCAGACCGGCATGGGGGCTACTTGTTGCAGAGGCGGTTCATTCTTTTTCTTTCGAATCTCATAGCGATAGCCATAGTGCTGCATGCGGCGAGAGATTGAAGTATCCCACGGGCCGAGATCTATTTCATCAATGAGAGCTGTTTCAACTTCGGGCTCAATAAAATCATACACAATGTCAAGGCCGGGCAATTGCAGCGCGGCTGAATTAAACGAGTGCAGCATGTCATCAACACTCTGGTGAAACAGCATACCCTGCATGGGTATCTCTTAATCGTAACTTGTAATTTGTAAAGTATTTTTAAGTTTTGCTTTTCGGGTAACCTATAGCACTGCTGCAGACACACAAAAATTACTTATGATGCCAATTGCCTTTCTGGGGCACGGGGCCCCGACCAACGCCCTTGAATTAAACCGTTTCACCGAGAGATGGCGCAGCTTTGCCAGCGGCCTGCCGAGGCCTGAGGCTATTCTGTGTATTTCAGCCCATTGGCAAACCCCGGGCAATTATGTCACCGGGGGTGAAAAACCCCGTACGATTCACGATTTCTATGGCTTTCCCCAACAATTATATGAGGTAAACTACGATTCACCGGGCTCAGAAGAATTAGCGGCCCGCATTGCCAACGTGGTGGGGGGCGAGGTCACTGAAGAATGGGGCCTTGACCACGGTAGCTGGTCGGTTCTAACGCATTTATATCCCCAGGCAGACATACCGGTATTGCAGCTTAGCATGCCTACGGGCCTGAAGCCTGAAGAGTATTTTGCCCTTGGCTCTTCTCTGAAATCTCTGCGTGATGAAGGGGTCTTTGTCTGGGGCAGCGGAAATATCGTGCACAACCTGCGAACCGCAACGTTTGCTGATGAGTCAAACCAGACCGATTGGGCTCTCAGGTTTGATGAGCGTGTAAAAAAGTCGGTTATCGAGCGCGACTTTCAGAGCATACTTTCTTATGATGGCGGCAGTGCAGACGCAAAATTGGCAGTAAATTCGGCCGAACACTTTAAACCCTTATTCTACATTCTGGGCATGATCAGAGATGGCGATGAACTTACGGTTTTTAATGACGAAGTAATTTACGGCACCCTGAGCATGACCAGCTACAGTTTTGGCCCCGGCTAGTACCTACTTCACCTGATCGTAATATGCTTTTACGGCCGACGACTTCAGCAGATAGAATGTAAAAAAGCTGGCAAAAAGCCCAAGGTAAACCACCAGAGCCATGGGTACCCAGTCTGCTGTAAAATACATGGCCTCAGAACTGCGGCCATCTGCAATGACCCATATAACAGCCACCAGGCTATATACCAGTACCAGAAGGCGCAATAACCCCAGTGATGTTTTATCACGGTATCGTAAAAACATCACCACAGACAAAAATGTGGCGGCCACCCCAAAAAGAACATAGGGCCAAATATAGCTGAAAACAGCCTTCTTGGTCATGCCAATTTGAAAGCCACCTGAGCCTATCATGAAGTTCTGGGCAGAGACCTTGTTAACAGTGAGCAACAACAATACAATGTAGAGCACCACATGCAGGGCTAAAAGGCCTACCAGTGCATAAATACCAGAGGGAATTTTGTTAGAGCGAGCCATTGTCCAAGGCTGCCTGAGCGTTCACAGCAAGTAAAGTAAAAAGTTAAACTAAAGAAACTCTTGCTTAAGCACTATGATTCTCTGTGCTGGCCCTATGGCAAAGGTAAAGCTGAAGATCAGCAAGGGGCAGATCAGTGCAGATTTGAAACAAGCCAAAGGTTTTTCTAAGGCCATTATCATAGCCAACGGCGCCGGGGCGCCCATGAACAGCCCCTTTATCAGTTTTTTTCACACTGAGCTCAACAAGCTGGGTTATTTCACCGCAAAATTCAATTTCTTTTATCAAGAAAGCGGCCGCAAAAGCCCTGACCGGCAGCCCCTTCTTTTTGAGGCCTACCAGGCCGTGCTTGATAAGGTCAAAGCCGAAAGCGGGCTCGCAGAGAAAGACATTGTGCTGGGTGGCAAGTCAATGGGTGGGCGCATCGCTTCAATGATGATCTCTGAAACTAAATGTAAAAAACTGATTCTATGGGGTTACCCCCTGCATGCTCCGGGCAAAAAAGATAAACTGCGTGATGAACACCTGTATGGGCTGAAGGGCTCACAACTTTTTTTACAGGGCACCCGCGATTCGCTTTGCGACCTTGATAAGCTGAGGCCTGTGCTGCAGAAAGTCAAGGGTGCAAAGCTCTACATCGTTGAAGGCGGCGACCATTCGCTTAAAGTACTCAAAAGAGGTGAGCTTACGCAAGAGCAGGCCTTTGCCAATTGCCTGAGCGAAATAAAAAAGTTTGTAAAATGAAACTGTTTGTGGGCACCAGTGGTTACTCATATAAAGAATGGGTGGGCAGGTTTTACCCAGAGAAGACCAGGCCAGCTGAGATGCTCAAGTTCTATGCAGAACACTTTAACACAGTAGAGCTCAATAACACCTTCTACCGTGCCCCCAATGAAAAAAATCTGCAGCAATGGTCAGCTGATGTGGGAAAAAACTTCTGTTTTTCTCTAAAAGCTTCAAAACGTATCACCCACATGAGTCGTTTAAAAGAAAGTGCCTTTGAAACCGTTGAATACATCTATAAAACCCAGCAGGTGCTCAAAAAAAAAGAGGGACCAACCCTGTTTCAACTGCCGCCCAACTTTAAAGCAGATGAAGAGCGCCTGAGTGAGTTTTTAAAAAAGCTGCCAGCCAAACGGCCGGCCGCCTTTGAATTTAGAAATCTCAGCTGGTTCAATGAAAACATCTATGCTCTCTTAAATAAACATAACCTGGCCCTGTGCTACAGTGACGGCGAGGTTGACGATGAGCCCTTCAAAGCCACAGCAGACTGGGGCTATGTAAGGCTGCGGCGGGTAGAATATGACAGCAGGCAGCTGCAAGACTGGGTCGACCGGCTCAAGGCCCAGTCATGGCAGAAGCTCTTTGTTTACTTTAAGCATGAAGACGAAGCCACCGGTCCAAAACTGGCGACCCGCTTTCTTGAATTGTGGAACTGAATGGCAGCCAAGAAGAAAGCAGCCAAAAAAGACATCGAAGAATACAAAAAGAAACGCGACTTTGAGCGCACCCCTGAGCCGGCCCCCCAGAAAAAAAACAAACCAGCTTCGGCCGCACCGGTTTTCGTGGTACATCGCCATGAAGCTCGCCGCCTGCACTATGATTTGCGCCTTGAATTTGATGGAGTCTTAAAGTCTTTTGCCATACCAAAGGGGTTTTCGTACACCACATCAGACAAACACCTGGCAGTGCGAACCGAAGATCACCCCCTTGAATATACCGAATTCAAAGGTATGATACCGAAGGGCGAATATGGTGGGGGCACCATGTTGATCTTCGATGAGGGGACCTATGAAATTAAAAAAGCCAACGACCTGCAAGAAGCGTTAAACAATGGCGAGGTTAAGGTGTTTTTACGGGGCAAAAAGCTGCGGGGTGAGTGGCACCTGGTAGAAACAGACAAAAAGAAACATCAATGGCTACTGTTTAAATCAAAAGATAAATTTGCCCGCAGCAAACATGATTTTATTGCCCAGCCAGAGCTTAGCAAAACCAATAAAACCAAACTACCCCGCAAAGCAGCATTTATGCAGCCCGAGAAAAGCCGGGCCCCCTTTGATGATAAAGAATATCTTTTTGAAGTCGAACTGGCCGGCTTGCGGGCCCAGCTTTTCTTTGAAGACGACCAAAGCAGATTTATGCTGCAACAGAAACAGAAACTACCCGCTCTGCCTCACCTTGAAAATGCCGCAGCGAAAATCAGGGCAGAGCGCTATATGCTTGATGGTGTGCTGGTATGTGTAGATGAACAGGGCCGACCCAGCCTGCAAAGTTTGCAGCAGAAGCTGAGCTCGAGCGAGGCTTTGACTGAAGTAAGCTTTTATGCCTTCGATGTAATATACTACGAAGAGTGGAATACATCTACCCTGCTACTGAGAGCCCGCAAAGAACTGCTACGTTCGATTATTCCCCAGAATGGTTATATTATTTATGTCGACCATGTCGAGAATGAGGGCACGACGCTTGCCCAGGTCGTTGAGACTGGTGGGCTGCAGGGTATGCTGGCTAAAAAGGCAGCATCACAATACAGAGCAGGCATTTCTACTGACTGGGTGCAGGTAAAGGTCAAAAAGGCCACGCCCAAAGAAGACCTCAACAAATCATTAAAGAAGGTTAAACCTAAGCAGGGTCAAAAATCAAAGGTGGCCTTTCGCAATTTAAACAAGGTATACTGGCCACGACAGGGTATAACCAAGGGTGAGTTACTGCACTACTACCAGCAGGTGGCTGAAACCCTGCTGCCTTATTTAATTAACCGCCCGGTGCACATGTTGCGCTACCCCGATGGTATTGATGGTGAATGGTTCTATCAGAAACAGGTAATGAACTATGTGCCTGACTGGCTTGAAACCATACAGGTATCAGAAAAAGAACATAAACAAGATGTACGTTATCTGCTGATCAATGACCGCGATGCCCTGCTCTACTGTATTAACCTGGGCAGCATCGACCTGCACCCATGGATGTCGCAGGCCGGCAGTCTTGAGCAACCAGACATTGCCTTTATTGACTTAGACCCCAAGCAGGCCCCCTTTGAGCATGTGGTCAGGCTGGCCCGCAGTACAGGCAAACTTCTCAGAGGTATAGGGCTGCGCCCCTATGTAAAAACTTCAGGTAAAACAGGTATACACATATGCATTCCCCTGGTGGCGGGTT
Source organism: uncultured Leptospiraceae bacterium (assembly GCA_964532545.1). Taxonomy (GTDB): domain Bacteria; phylum Spirochaetota; class Leptospiria; order Turneriellales; family CAZHLC01; genus CAZHLC01. Next base: position 7,981 of record CAZHLC010000102.1, read on the forward strand.
ACAGCTATGAGCAGGCCCGCATGTTCTGTGAGGTGGTGGCACGTATCATTGCGGCCGAGCACAGTGACATCGCTACGGTTGAACGTTCAACCAGCGAACGGGGTTCGAAGGTTTACATTGATTTTCTACAGAATCGGCGCGAACAAACCATCGTGCCACCCTATGTGGTGCGCCCGGTTGAAGGTGCAACAGTCTCGGCCCCCCTTGAATGGGATGAACTTGAGAAAGCTATCAGCCCTGCCCACTTTGATCTGAAAAATATGCCAGAGCGACTGCAGCAGAAAGGTGATTTATTCAGGGGAACCCTTGACGATAAACAAGAGCTGACCACTGCCATTGAAAAAATACAGGAATATTACCAACAACTCTAGTCGCAGCTAACTCTGAATGGGCCCCATCTTTTTCAGCAGATCACGGGCTACCGTGGCCATCTTGCTGTCATGATCAAAGGCCAGATAACGCACCAGATGTCGCCGGGCCTCTTTGTCGCGTTTAAGCTCAATGAGCGCCTGGGCTATATTGTAGTGCACATCAATGTAATCAGGGTCTATACTCAGGGCTTTCTCAAAGGCCCGCAGTGCTTCATTTTCTTCTTTCAAATCTACCAGGCAATTACCCAGATTGTTCCACGCCTGGGCATAATCGCTGTTAAGTTCAACGACCCGTAAAAAGTGGCCAGCCGCCTGTGCTTTCTGGTTACAGGCATATAAAAGGTTACCCAGATTAAAATGGGCCTCATAGAAACGCTGGTCTGCTGCGATGGCTTTTTCATAACATGCAATGGCTTCGCGGTAATTACCGCCATCTTCACCTTCAACTGCTGCCGAAAACCATTCAGCGGCCGAACGCCCGGCCCCGGTATCAACCTGGCTTTCTTGAAAATCGAAGAGAATCTGGCCATCAGATTGGTAGCTGAGATTATTTAAACGCAAGATAATCTGCTCTTTTTTGCTATCAAGCTTACTTAAGAGTTCTGCCGCCCCCGGCAGCCAGCGCTGCAAATCGTTGAGCACATTGCGTAACTGGGCTGGTTGCAGACCGGCCTTAAGCAGCTTTTTGAGCGATTTTAATAGAACTAGATCTCGATGTTTAAACAGAAAATAGTTGCCCTGCTTTTTTACTGGCACAATCAGATTATGTCTCATGAGTGCAAAAACAGTACTCTGGGGGATATTAGACAGCCTGCAGAGCTGTTCAAGGCCAAAATGCTGGGTATCGTTCTTAATACCGAGTATTTCTAAAAACTCATCTTCTTCAACAATGGCAATTTGCTGCCCCCCGAGAATACGTGATTCGGCCTCGGCAAGGTTTACAGTTAAGTGGCCATTTCGTTTGAGCGGCCACCCCGCCGAG
>CAZHLC010000103.1:0-9315 GCA_964532545.1 uncultured Leptospiraceae bacterium
GTTGTAAGTAGTATTAATGTCTTTTATCTTATTAAGAATTTTCAGATTCTGATTGGCCAGCTGCTCGCCCCGGTCAGAAAGATAATAGACATCAGGTGAATAGCCAATGGCCAGCCCGAAAGAAAGACCACCAGCTGCAAACCTTACCTTGGCCTGCAGCGCGCTGCCAGCAAAGACGAACATAACAATAAGCAGGGCTGTTTTTTTCATCAGAGTCTACCCCTGCGTCGACGCTTTTTAAATTTTGGCCGGGGTGGTCTATTTATATGAACATTGTAGCTTACGCCCATACTGAAACGAAAATAGATAAAGCTGATACCAGAAAGCCGTGGCAAGCCCGGTCTGGTGGCCGCCCCCGGCACCTCAGAACCCGGGGTATCGAGACCCTGCTGGTCACTGGCCTGAGCTGCATGAAAAAGTGAGGTAGCAGTATTGGCACCGGTGCGCACCCGGTCAATCAGCGGTACAGCACCACCTATGTTATATGAGAATTCGCCGTATATGCCAATCTGTTTGGTAATCTGAAATTCTGAACCCAGTAAGAAATGAAAACCCACCGCATTACCCTGAAATTCATCAACGTCAGACTGCGAGTTATCACCGGTCAGATCAATCAGCTCATTGCCTCGCCTCTCTTGCACCGTAATGGTTCGGTTTGAACGGCCCGCAAAGAATGTCATGCCCGCCCCAATGTAGAACTTATAGAACTCTTTGCCAATGAGAATAACCCCGAAAGTAAAAGGTACCTCAAACACCTGGGCGGTGGTAACTGACTGGTATTGAAAGTCACGCCCATCGGTCTGTACCAGCCCAAAGGCCTGGGGCACATCATTGGTTAAATCTGCGTCTTTATTTTTAGCGTCGTCTTGATAAAAATTATTGGCCGAGCCTGATGAGGCCAGGTTGGGGTCAACCCCGGCACGCGTATTCAGCACATAACTCTTGGTATTGGGAAATATTATATGATACAGCAAACCAAACTTGAAGAACAGTCTCTTATATACATAACGTACATTCACACCAACGGGTACGCTCACCAGTGAACCCCCGCTGGTTTTGATATCAGAGATTTGCACACGGTCACCGTAATAGTCTTTCACTTCAACAGCTTTCTGGGTAATGCGATCATCAGTCTCTTTTAGCATTTCGAACTGCCGATCCATCTCAAGCACGTTGGGGCCAAAGCCAGCTTCAATGCCCACCTGCAGCCCACTGTAGGCCTGAGCAGAACCCGCCAGCAGCAAAGCCGCCCCCAGAAGTAATATGTTCTTCAGTCTCTTCATCAATCAAGTATGTAATAGTTTAAACCAATCAACAGTCTAATACCCGAAAACTCAAGGCGACTCACCTGGGGGTTGTCGCGGTTTTCAGGGCCAACAACGTCGTTTTTCGAATCATGAAAAAATGATTGCACAGTATATGGGTCTTCGCTGATCACCTGGTCTTGTAGCGGGCTGGCATCACCATAATTAAAAAAGATTTCGGCACTGAGACCAAGCCGGGTTAGAATTTCATACTCAATACCCGACAGCAAATGAAAGCCGATAGTCGAGCCCTCATAGGTATCAATATCGGCAATGGTATTGGGCAGAGTATCTTGCAGTATTCGGGTGGTTTTACCCCAGTAATAGGTTATGCCACCACCTACATAGGCCTTCAGCGCATAGGTATTAATAAACTGTAGCGCAATCGACAGAGGGGCATCAATGCGGGCTCCGGTTATGCGCTGGCTGATAGTAATATCGCGACCCCCGGTTGACGGCAGAATGGCCTGACCAGAGTCTTTAGCGTTCTGCAGTACCATATCAAACACATCTTGACCAGAGAGGGTACCACCAGCCGCGGGGGGAAAAGTATTGGCGTTATCATTCCAGATGAATGAGTTTTCAGTGGTGCCCTTGAAGGTATTTGACATAACGATGTCGTAGCTGAAACCAAAACGAAAAAGCAGAAACTTATATGAATACTTGATGGTACCACCCACAGGCACTGAAACCAGGGCCTGGGCATTTTTCTCTGGCCGCAGATATCGAAAGTCACCTACGTTGTTTCGCAACTCAATGGGAAAATTCTCAAAGATGGCCACACCCTTGGTATTGCTACCAACAATCTGCACATCAGGCAGCTGGGTATCAACATAGACCCTGTCAATAGAGACTGATGAGTTTAAATCATTCCAGAAATTGGCCGCACCGATAATCAGAGCATTCGAAATGGCAATCTTTGAATACTTCTGGCCATATTTAAAAGTGTCAGCTTCAAAGCCGGTTATCAACCCAACCGACAAACCGTCACGGGCCAGCAAACTGCTCTGAAGCAGCAACGCACTGAGTAATATGTAAACTAACTTCTTCACTCTTATCAGTATGGATCGTAATCGGTTCCGAAATCCATCATGGTGCCACAGTTTGTTTTTGTACCAGCAGTCAGGCAGGCACTGTTGGGCAGACAATACTTACTTTTGTTCGGGTCAGGGTCTGGGTCTTTAGGAAAAGTATAGTCATGCAGGCTGAACCCCGTCATGGCCGAGATGTGATAAATACAGCGCCATTCATCCCAAACGTCTTGATCACCCTGCCCCTCGCCAAGGTTATGCAGCAGAATGTCGCCGTCGTTTTTCAGGCTCAACTGAGTCAAACGACTCTCAGTTTCGCTTTTAACTACGATGTTATCGATAGCATAGAAAACATCGCCGTTCGAGGGCATGGGCTGGCCTGAAATATCCTGCAGCGTATTGCAGAGACCACCAGCCTTATTGGCCTGGTAAATCTCATAATCTTCTGGCGAACAACCCGCAGTGCGGGTACAGGTGCAGATATTGTTATCAACCTCAACCGAGGTTTCAATATCTGCCCAGGCGATCAGATCATAAACGCCTTCTTTCACCCCGTAAAAATCAAGCAGGGCAATGGTCTGTGAAGACTCACCCGTACCAAGGGGGGCGAAGGCCGAATGTATGGGCTTCTGGGTGAAGATGTTGGGTACAATGCCGAGGCTGGGGTTTAAAGGGTCAGAGCGGGTATAGGTTGCGCTGCTGTTTTTATAGCAGAAATCATTCTGCGACTGAAAAGGAAAAGGATTAGACTCACTGCATAGAGTTGGTACAGCCGTGGTATTATCAAAGGTGGTTGAATCAACCAGTCTGGCATAGATAACGCGATTTGCCCAGCTTATACTCTGTCTGTTTACATAGACATTGAGATTGTTTGTCGTTTCGTATTTGCCCGGGCCGCGCTTTACTGTGAGGCGCATAATAAAATTATCTTCAAAAAGAACTTCGCGATTGGTGCAGGCCCCTGCTACCGTGCCTAACATCAGCATGACTACCATCAAGCGCTTCACGGGGTACCATCCTTATCGCGGCAGCATCTGAAGCCAACCTTATCTGATTTGGTACTGGTAGGCATAATCAGGGTTTGCCCGCAGGTTGCACTGGCCCCAGAGAAATAGTAGCCCCCCACTACGGCCTGTTGACCTTCAAACTGGCTGCCCTGGCCATAAAAATCGTGGTTCACCCACTCCCACACATTGCCTGAGAGGTCGGCAATCAAAGGGCCCAGAAGCGAGGTCACACAGCCGGGGCGTGAACCAACAGTAGCAGCCGATGAGGTTTCAGTTACACAGAGGTCTGTATTGTATTCAGCAGGGTAAGGATAATTCCAGGTTTCGGTGGCAGGCGAATCTGGTTTTCTTTTGCCAGTGCCATCAGAGTAACAGGTTTCACGAAACTCATAGATGGTGCAGAGACGCTTGCCATGAGACTGGCAGATAGCCTGGGCATCAAACCAGGTTACATTAATCTGGGGCAGAAAACCCTGATCGTCAGCATCAGAATCAGCAGGGTGGTTAGGATACTCGTAGAGATCCATTCTGAAGTCTTTGTTAGGCCGACCTGATGAATCGATCGGTATCACACCTACATTAGCGTCGACTGTCAATACGGTGCTTTCGTTGGTGGCAACGTATTCTGAGTTATAAAGTATAGTCTGAAACTCATTCTGCGAACAGGCAGCAAACAGACAGACAACAAAAATTATAGATAACGTTCGCATCAGTATTTGATTTTGACCGGCGGCATTGCCGGGCATGGCAATGCGCAATCCTCCACTTTCTTTTTTTTATTTATTCAACCAATTCCCACGTTCCCCGAACGAGGCTGGAGTCACTCAAATTGTCAAAACACACCTTATAGACCAGACTGTTTTCAGCCTGCACATACACACACTTGGCAAAGTTATTTAATACCAGATACTGATTACTGTTCACATAAGCGTTGTAATCAACAGTTAAATCGTCTTCAGGTAGACAGGCCGCCAGGGCGCCTGGCACCATTTCGGGTTCAATACAGTTACCCGGGGCCTCTTGTGAATTAAGAGGGTCTGCGCAATAGGCCGACGTAGGCCTCGAAAGCTCTTTGTCTAAATAAAAGCCTGCTGATACACCAATGCCACCCTGGTCTTCATATACCAGAACCGGAGTAGTTTTAAAAGTACCTGAGGGCTCAATATTGCAGTCTTTGCTGAGACGCAGTTTCAACTGAAAAAGATAGAAGTTGGGGTTACCCGAGCTGTTGTCAAACAGGGTGCCCGAGATTTCACGCAGGGGTTTCTGAGCTTCAGACTTGGCCAGTCTTTCTTGCTGGGTGAGCTTAACTGAATTAGGTCTGAAATCGGTACAGGTACCGGGGTAACCAGCCTGCAGCGGGTTACAGTAGAAAGGCCCGGGAGCGCCCTGAAAAACGCCGGGTTCAGGGTGACTGAAACCGGGGTTAACCGATTGAAAATCACCCGGGTCTACGATAGGCAGACTCTGATCATTATTGATGTAACCATTCATGGTTTGTTTACTGGCTGCCGTCAGCTCTTCGGGGGTAAGGCCTACATCTATATCGGTCAGTTTAAAAGTCAAATCAACCCCGGGGTCGTAGAAGTGATCAATAAGATCACCGGTAAAACTCTGCATATCAAGCTCAACCCCGAAATCGCAGTAGCTGAATATGCTGAAACCAATACAGAAGCTCTTGTCTTTGTACTGGTATTCAATGGCCGTATTGATATTTAATTGCACAGAATCACCACGCATGAACATGTCAAAGCTCAGCAGTGGTGATGGGTTCATGTTGCTCATGAACATACCTGAACCTTCGAAGTCGGCATCGGTGCCCGTGGTGGGTGAGATCTGCGGTAGGTCTGGGTCATAGCAGCCCTGCTGGCCGGCCGGTGCATCTTTGCCCAGCCCGCTGGGGCCACCCCAGTAGACATTGTTCTTATTAGGCAGACAACCACCAAAGAAGGCCCCACGGTCAGAGACCCACAGCAGAATAGCATCGGGGGTTAAACTGTCAGCGCCAGCCCCCTTGCCGGCTGAGAGGTCAAAACCTTCGAACGCGGTACCTGAGATGGTAACCGGCAGACGTTGAAAAAACTCAATAGCATCGGGGTCAGGCACGGTGCTGGCCTCGTTGTTCATAATTTCAGTTCTTAACTCAAGTGACTGATCAGAGTTAAACACCTTACCATTAATTACATTGGCGATCATGTATGAGTAGCGGGGTTGTGCTGTGGTAAGGTTACCCAGCTTCATTTCAAGAAAGTTCTGGTAAGTGCCTACATAGAGGGTCTGCATATCGCTGAGAGCATCACCCATAAAAACAGGCAATGCCAGGCGGGTGCCCACATAAAGACTGCCATCGCGCCTGCCCGGGCCTGGGTCACCAAGCTGATTAGGCGGGTCAGAAGTAAGCTCTTGCTCACCCAGAGGGCCCTTGCGCAGACCACCGGGGTTGAAACAGCCCTTGCCCTGGGCTGGTGACGAATTTTCTTCACATAAGATAAGAGTGCGCTTTGCATTAAGACGATCAGCATTGGTACCGGTCGAGGCATACATCAGGGTTCTAATTGAGGCCTCTTGTACAAAAGCTTCATCAACAACTTCATCGTTTACACCGATCTGATAAATCGCGGCAATGCCCGAGCGAATCAGTGCATCAAGATCATCACCAAGGCCGAGAATGTCGGCAATGCCCACCAGAATCTGGTAAATCACACCCAGTACCGGAATATTCAGAATAGGAATTGTATTGGGTGTCATGGCGAGCATTGCACCCAGCTTTTCTTCAGAAGTACAGATGGTGCTGCCTTCGCAGACCTTGGTACCATACTGGCCCTTAATCTGCTTCAGAGTATTCTCAAGTAGACCACCCTTCTTGGTCAGTTCAAAGTTTAAAAGATAAATAGAATCTTCGAGGGGTCGCAGGCGGCACTGCTCACCGGGGTCGCAGGTGCCACCACTCTGGTCAATAAAAGTAAAGTTCGAATTCAAAAAGGTACCGGTACCGGGTACAGGGTCAGCACTCAGCGTACCGGGCGTACCGAAGTCGCCTTCAAGATCGCCGCCATAAACATCTTTAGGCACAAGCTGCATTAAATCTGACTTTGAAAGAGTAGCAGACACTGTGGTCTTATTACCAATAAATCGCATTTCGAGCGGGCCCTTGGTTATGGTGGGCAGAGATTTTTGCGAGATTTTAGGTAGAAAGGGATTTTCTTCAGCGCAGGCAAATACGATTGCCAGGCTAACCAGCAGTACTACAGCCTTTGAGAAGTCTTGATATCTTAACCGATTCAGACTCATTAACTTTCCTCGAACACATGTTTCTTCTTTTAGTATAATTTATTATTCTCAGCACCCCTCTGAGGGGCCAAAAAAACCGGTTTAGGGCCTCTAATTGGCCACAATTTGCATAGACAGGCCGACTTTAAGTCAAAAATTGTGCCCACAAAACTGCCAAAAATCATTGAAAAAATTGAGAATTTATGAAAGTCACAGAGCATAACTATACAAGTCAAGACGGCTTAGAACTGTATTATCGCAAGGCCCTGCCCGAAAATTCGAGTAATAAGGTCATACTGCTGATACATGGCTGGTCTGAACACTCAGGTCGCTATTTTGAAGTTATGCAGCAGCTAACATCTGAGGGTTTTACCATATATGCCCCTGATTTACGTGGCCATGGCAAATCAGGTGGGCCCCGCGGTCACATTATGCGTTGGGGTCATTACAGCCAAGACCTAATGGGCCTTGTCGATATCATTGAAAAAGAAATTGCTGATAGTGAAATCACGGTTATTGGCCATTCAATGGGTGGGTTGGTGGCCATTCGGCTCATTGAAGCATACCACCACAACCCGGTATTCAAAGGTCTGGTGACCTCGGGTGCATTTCTGCAGCTGGGCTATGAGCCCTCACCGGTAAAGGTAATGCTGGCCAATGCACTCAGCGAGTACCTGCCAACTTTTTCACTGCCAGAGGGCATTGAACCAGATCGACTGACCGCTGATACCGCCAGACAGAGCTCTTATGACTCTGACCCGTACAATCACAGCATGGCCAATGTACGCTGGTTCACCGAAGTTAAGCAGGCGCAAGAGCGGGCCATAGATGAGGCAGAAAGGGTTGAAATACCTACACTGGTTATGCATGGTACTGCAGATACTGTGGCCAGCCCCGAGGGCAGTAAGGCCTTCTTTAACCGGGTGCCAGGCAAGAGCAAAGAACTCAAGCTCTATCAGGGTTTACTTCATGAGATATTCAATGAAACAGAGCGCGCCAGGGTTTTTGCCGATGTAAAAAGCTGGCTCAAGGCCAATGTCAACTAAGCCGGCCCGCATTTTTGCTGAGTTTCTTTCGCACCTTTTTAACCCCAGCGTTTTCGGTTTTCTGGTTCTTCTGGTAGCAGCGCTTGAAGAAGAAGCCCAGACTCACCCTCACTTTTTAGAAGTATTATTTTATGCGCTGTTGATCAGCCTGTTTTTTCCTCTGATGTACACCCTGCTGTTAAAACGGCTTAAACTGATCGCTAACTTCTTTTATTCAAAAAAGAAAGATCGACTGTATTTATTTCCCATGATTCTGATTATTCTAATCAGCATGCTGGTTATTATCAGGCATTTCTATGCCTCGAGTGCGGTGATAACATATCTTGAGATGAGCCTGGTGTTGATCGCCCTGGTTGCAGTCATCACACCCTTTACCAAGATATCACTGCATATGACGGGCATGACCTCACTGTTTGTACTCTGTATGTATCTATGGGGAAGTAAAGGCGCCTTGATCGGCTTTATATTACCAGCCGTGGCATGGTCACGCCTCTACCTGAGCCAGCACAGTGCAGCTCAGGTCGTGAGTGGTACTCTGGTAGGGGGGTCTGTGACCCTCGCCTACCTGTATACAATCGAATATCTAGTTTGACTATTTTTCGAGTATGATTTTCGCGATCGTGGCCAGCTGCATGAAGCTCGTGCCTTCATAAATCTTACCAATCTTACTGTCGCGAAACAGCTTCTCAACCGGATAATCTTTGGTAAAACCATAGCCACCCAGGCATTCAACAGCCAGAGAAGCTACCCGCTCAGCAACCATACTTGAGTGATATTTGGCCATGGCAGCCTCTTTTAAGAAAGGCAGGCCCTGATCTTTAAGACGGGCTGCATTATAAACCATGAGTTTTGCTGTTTCAACTTCGATGGCCATTTCTGCCAGCTGAAACTGCATACCCTGAAATTTGGCTATGGCTTTGCCAAACTGCTGGCGTTCTTTTACATAATCTACAGCATGTTGCAGGGCGCCCTCTGCGAGGCCCACCATCTGGGCCCCAATGCCAATGCGGCCTTCGTTGAGGGTCTCAATGGCAACCTTGTAGCCCTTGCCTTCTTCACCCAGAAGATTCTCAGCCGGCACTTCGCAGTCTTCAAGTACCAACTCGCAGGTTGATGAAGCTCGAATACCCAGCTTGTTCTCTTTTTTACTGACGTTAAAACCCTTGAAGCCCTTCTCGACAACAAACGAAGTAATTCCTTTGTAACCGGCTTCAGGGTCAAGGTTGGTGTGAATGATAAAAATATCTGCTTCTTTCGCGTTAGTGATCCACAATTTCTGGCCATTGAGAATGTACTTATCACCCTTTTTTTCAGCACGGGTTTTCAGAGCAAAAGCATCTGAACCTGACGATGATTCTGACAGAGCGTATGAACCAACCTTGCTGGTAGCCATCTGCGGCAGGTAGGTTTTTTTAATATGGTCTGAGCCCCAGCGCATCAGTGCGTTATTGACCAGAGTATTCTGTACATCGACAATTACACCCATTGAAGGGTCAACCTGTGAAATCGCCTGAACAGCCAGACAGGCCATGAAGAAACTGGCACCAGAGCCTTCATACTCTTCAGGAATTTCAATACCCATGAGGCCCATGTCAAAGAACTGAGAGACCAGAGACGTATCAACTTCGTTGTTTTCATCCATCTCGATGGCCTTGGG
>CAZHLC010000104.1:0-9298 GCA_964532545.1 uncultured Leptospiraceae bacterium
CATACTCGATTGCCCGCCCACCATCACCACTCTGGCCGATAACGTCTTCTACGCCTCTGATTTCGTCTTTGTACCCATGGTGCCTACACCGCTTTCGGCCCGTACCTACAACGATGTCATGGGCTACGTGAAAAAGAAGCGGTTTAAACCCCGCATGTTCAGACCTTTCTTTTCGATGGTCGAGCCCCGCAAGGTGCTGCAACGCGATACCATGAATAGCTTTCGCAATAAATACAAATCTACTTTGAACACCTTAATACGCTACCGCTCAGAAGTCGAGCAAATGGGAACCTACCGCAAACCCATAACCGCGGCCCGCCCACGCAGTAAGTCAGCTCAAGAATACCAGAAGCTCTATAAAGAGCTGCTTGAGACTATGAAGTTAAATGGTGCGTGACATGATAAAGTCATTCATCTGGTAACCGCCACCAATATCTTTATCATCAACTGATTCAATGTTAAAACCCTGTTTGAAGTAGAAGTTAATAGCCCCGATATTCAGACGGTTCACCCGTAATTTAATCTCGCCGCTTTTGTCTGCAAGCATGGCATGAAATACCGAGCGACCCAGACCTGTTTTCTGCGCAGTCTGGTCGATATACAGATTCTGCATAGAGTAATCGTCAGGTGTGCTGCAGTCAATTGAGCCAAAGTCAGCCAGTTCTTCATGAATATAGGCTAGATAAAACTCATGGCTGCCCAGCAGCTGCTCTTTCAGTTTCTGGGGGGGATATACTTCTCTGAGCATATACTCAACTTGTTCAACGGTAATAATACCGATAGTGAGCCCGCCATACTTTCTGCATGAAGCCCACCAGGGCATCGAGATCTTGTTCGGTGGCGCGTTTAATCTGCATTAAGGTTTGATTGCTCTTTTTTGACAAGCGTTCTTCACTAACAGAATATCTTTGATTGTCCATAGCCCGAGAATTACCATAAGGTAGATTCTTAGGTCATTGATCTTTTCTATGAAATGCATTTGCACTAATCCAATTAATAGTGAGAAAAGAAGGGGGGCAACCAATAGCATTGCCAGTGTAAGCCCTTTTTTCGAACTCTTCGCTTTCATATCAGTTAAGTTCTCTGATTATTTACACTAAACGTCAACTGTTGAAGCTAGAGAACTAAAGAATATTATGTCTCATAATATCCCAAAGAAAAGCCCCGCCATAATGCGGGGCCTACTCTGTTATCGCTTCAGAGTCAAGAGTTCTTGAATCATCTGATCAGAAGTGGTGATCGAGCGCGAGTTGGCCTGAAAGCCACGCTGGGTCACGATCATATCGGTAAACTGGTCAGAAAGATCAACGTTACTCATCTCAAGCATGCCGGCATTGATACTACCACGGCCCTGAACATTGGCTTCGCCAATCTGGGCATCGCCTGAGTTGTTCGAAACGATGTAATTGTTTTCACCGGCCTTCGTTAAACCCTCGGGGTTGGTGAAAATAGCCATGGCTATGCGACCCAGGGGCTGCTGGCTGCCGTTTGAATAAACACCGGTAATGGTACCGCTGTTATCTATCTTGAACGACTCCATATATCCCATGGGTTTGCCGTCTTGTTCTACCATTTTGGTGGTAAAGGTTGAGGCATACTGGGTGACCCCGTTAACCTGGCCTGCTTCGCCAAGGCGCAGCTTCACAGTCTGCACTTCAGGTATGCCGGGTATTCTAAAGCTCACATCAGCTGATAGCTGACCTGAGGTCTGGCTGTCGGCCCCATCTGATACCGAGTTGATACGCCCATCGGGGGTAAAAGTAAGTTCAAAGCGGGTGTTACCGGCCCGGGTGGTGTTCTGATTCTGGGGGCCCAGTACATCAACTGTCAGGTTACTGGCATTGGTTACGCCTACTGAGGCTGACCACCTGTTCTGGTCGTTCTTCCATGAGAAGACCTGTAAAACATGTTTCTCGCCTTTAGCGTCAAATACATCCATCGACATGATATGACCGCGGCGCTTATTCACGTCGCCTTCTTTAATCATTTCATAGCGGGTTTCATCAGAGGCATCGGCGGGTACGGCCAGGGCAGCTGAATTAAGGTTACTTTTGAAAACAACATAGCTGGTTTCTTTAGCCGGCTCTTTCTGATACAGGGGAATAATCAGATCTTCAACCGAACCAGTGGCATTGATACTCTTATTACCGTCAGGGCCTGCTTGAGAGTTCCAGCCCTGTACTTTCATACCGTTGGCTGGGTTCACGAGGCGGCCGTCTTTATCTACATCAAAGTTACCGGCGCGGGTGTAGAACTTTTTATCGCCATCACCCAGAACAAAGAAGCCTTCGCCAGCGATGGCCACATCGGTATTCTTATTGGTAGTCTGCAGGCTGCCCTGGTGCATCATCTTGTCGATGGCGGCTGTCATGGTACCAAGACCAATCTGCTTGGGGTTTACCCCGCCCACATTGTCTTTGGGTTCTGAGGCGCCGGCCATGGTCTGTGAAATCATATCTTGAAAGGTAACCCTTTCTGATTTAAAACCATAGGTGTTTACGTTAGAGATATTATTACCAATAACATCCATACGAATTTGGTGATTCTTGAGCCCTGAAACTCCAGAATAAAGTGATCTCATCATAAGCCAAGTTCTCCTTGATTATTTACCGGTATTCACCGGGGCTTGCTGTTTTTGGTTTTGTTTGTATAAGTTAATATGACTATCAAAGGCCTGGGGTCTGAATGTTTCACGTGAAACATTCTTAACCGCCGGCTTTTCGGGGGCATTCTCAACACTGACCATGGCCTGGTAGTTCATGGCGCGGCCACCAATCATTAGAAAGACCTGACCTTTCTGGTCGTGTACAATACGGTCAACTACACCACTCAGTGGTTTGCCCGAAACAAAGTCAGGGCCGGTTACTTTCTTACCAATGAGAAAGTTCACCTGCAGCTTCTTCAGGCCTTTGAGTTCTTTTGAGACATTGTGCATCTGCTCAAGTGATGAGAACTGGGCCATCTGGGCGATAAACTCGCGGTCATTGACCGGGTTAATGGGGTCTTGTTTCGAAAGCTGGGTAACCAGCAGTTTCAGAAAGGTATCGCGGTTCATACCGGGGGTTTTACCCTTCTCAACGATCTTGACTTTCTGGTTATTCAGGCGCTGTCTTTTCTGCAGCTCTTCAATGGTGGTAACCTTCTGACCAGTATTGGGAACTACTTGATTAGGCATATCGACCCTCTTCTTGATTGTCAGCTGGCTCGGCTTCAAGGTACGAAGCACCAGCCTTTGCGTTATGATTACTCTGCTGGCCTGATCTGGCCTGAAAAGATTCTGAGCTCTCTTGACTTTGTACATCAACCGAGAACTCGCTGACTTCAAAGCCGTCGGCTCTAAGATCGTCGCTGATCTTATCTAATCTGGCCATAAGCTCGCGCTGCACATTTTCATTTTCTACAAAGAAGCGGCCGTGCAGGGTGCCTTCAACCAGAGCCAGTTTGAGACTTACCTTACCCAGCTCTTTGGGGTAAAGGGCTGCAGTGAGGCGGGCGTTCTCTTTATCGCGAACTACTATCTTGGCCCTCTGCATCATGGCCTGAAACTGTTGATCTAGATTCTGATTCTGGGTCGGCTGCGTTACAGTGCGGGCAATTGAAGCTGCTTTCTCTGACTGCGTGAAGCTGTTGTTCAGATTAAAGCCGCCGCTGTCGCGCTGGCTTGAGCTTTCAAGGTTCTTGATGACTTTATCATGCTGCTGGCCAAGCACGGCGCGATGCAGGTGCGTATTGTTTAATACCGGGTTGTTATCAATTGTTTCACGTGAAACATTGGTAGTCACAATGGCTTGCAGGTCTTTGTTATTTAATATTTTCTGATTAACATCATTGATACCAGCTTTGGCCTGCTTTGCAGTCTTATTGTTTTTAGCGCTGATTTGATTATTATTATCGCGGCTCTTTTCAAAAGCCTCTATGAGTTCTTTTACATCTTTGCTGACCAGAGGCAGGGCTTTCTTCTTAATTGATTTTCGTTCAGCTTTTTCTTCAGCTACGAATGAGAGCTGTTTTTCGATGGCCGGCTGCTCAGCCATGCGTGGGGCAGGTTTTTCGCCCCGGGCTTTTTCAGCTTTCAGAGTCTGCGGTATGCCGGCCTTAGCGGTATCTGAAACCAGTTGAATTTTCTCTTTAAGATTACTTTTCTCTTCTTCAGTGGTTTGAGTCTCAGCCTTTTCAGCCCTGGCTTCGTCTTTACCTTCAGCTTTGGCTGGTTGTTCTTCTGTAGAGTCGGCCTTAGCGTTTTCGGTAGGCTGGTTCTTCTCTTCAGTTTTGTTTTCAACCGATTTGGCCTCTGTCTGCTCAACCTGCTTGCTTTCAATCTTCTCTTTTGGCTTAGCTTCGATGGGCTGTTTGTGCTCTGCTGGTTTTTCTTCGGCCCGGGGCTGTTTAGAGTTCTTACTAAGATAGTCATTCATCTCATCTACCCGGCGGGCTAAGAGATCGTTGAATGCATTCGCGGGTTGGCTTTGAGTCTTAAGCATACCCAGGTCGACAACGTTGAGATCTGGCAACGCAGTTTTCTGCGATGAAGAAAGTGAAGAAAGTTGCATCACCTTATTTATCGCCTGAAAACGAAATAGCTTGAGACAAATTGCCTGGGGCAGAGCGCCCTTTGAAGTGACATAATAATTTTCGGCCATAGTCTAATGGTCTTTTAGAAAAAAATATTAAAGTATTTGCGCGTTCGTGATGTGAAGAGATGTCGAGCCTGTGTCAGAACTTGCCTTATTAAAAGAAAGATATGCTTCGTTTCTGCCTGAAAAGCTGCCATGGGCCAGGCTCGATGCCTTTTATGCAGAATTGCTCAATGTGGCCCGCCCCAATGGTTTCGTGGGCAAAGCTGACGACGCAGAAATATGGCGGCGTCATATTCTTGACAGTCTGGTTCCTCTATCAAAGGCCAAAGATTTGCTTGCAGGTTCTAAAGTGGTTGATCTTGGCTCTGGGGCCGGCCTACCGGCCATACCTCTTGCTCTGAGTGTACCTTCTGCAGAGTTTTTGTTGATTGAAGCTCATAAGCGCCGGGCCCATTTTCTAACAGGTGTAAAGGCGAAGCTTGAAATCGACAACATGCAGGTGGCAGCAAGTCGGGTAGAAGATTGTGGCGCAGAAGCCGAAGTAGTGACTTTGCGGGCCTTTCGCAAACCACTGGTAGCCCTTGAGCTGGCTCTATATGTCTGCAGGCCTGGTGGTAAAATACTTTACTGGCGGTCACAGAGATTCGACCAATCGTCTTCGCCGCTGGCTGAAGAAGTAAGTGCTCGCCTGAAAGATATGAATATCAAAGTAGAAAGTTATTCAAAATTTGATCTGCCCCCCGAGATCGGCCAGCGCGGTCTTATGGTTTTCTCTTACGGGGGGTCAGAACACTTTCCCCGGTCGATCAGACAGATAGAAAAAGATAAACTGGCCCAGCAGATAGATTAACATGGCAAAGACAATAACATTGGCAAATCAAAAGGGTGGGGTTGGTAAAACTACCAGCACTATTAACCTTGGGGCGTTTCTGGCCGAGCTGGGCAAACGGGTGCTCGTGGTTGACATTGACCCCCAGGGCAATGCCGGCAGCGGGCTTGGTCTTGATGTAATGACCATCAAACCCAATATTTATGATCTGCTGATTGATGATGCTCAGGCTAAAGAAGTTATTCAGAAAACAGAAACTGAAAACCTTGATATTATTCCAGCGAACATTGATCTGGCTGGTCTAGAGATTGACCTGCGCCAGAGTGAAGAAAAAGATTATTACCTGAAGAACCGGCTACACAGTGTTCAGGGCGATTACGACTTTATTCTGATCGATAGCCCGCCCAGCCTTGGCCTTCTTACTATTAACGCCCTGGCCGCTTCTGATTCAGTATTGATACCCCTGCAATGTGAATACTTTGCCCTTGAAGGTTTAACCCAGTTGCTGCGAATTGTAAAGCTGGTGCAGAACAAGATTAACACTTCACTGTTGCTTGAAGGGGTATTGCTCACCATGTATGATTCACGTACCCGTCTTTCGGCCCAGGTGGTGCAAGATGTGAAAAGCCATTTCAAACAACAGGTTTTTGAGGTGATAATTCCCCGAAACGTAAAGCTGACCGAGGCCCCCTCTTTTGGTCAGCCAATCGGCGAATACGATGCGCAATCAACCGGGGCGGCGGCTTACCGCAAATTTGCCAAAGAGTTGATAGCAAAAGGGTAACTATGAGCAAAAAGAAAACAGCCAAAAAGAAAGTGCTTGGCCGCGGTCTTGGCAATCTGTTAGATACGTCTGTTGAGGCCAAGCAGCAGCGTTATTCTCAGGGCATTTTAGATATTGATCTTAATAAAATTCGAACCAACCCAGACAACCCACGTAAAAAGTTTAATCAGTCTGCCATTGAAGACCTTGCCCAGACGATCAAGGTGCATGGGCTGCTGCAGCCGATTATGGTCACCGAAGAAGGTGACCACTACAGAGTTATTGCCGGTGAGCGCCGCCTGAGGGCTTGCCGCTCTTTAAAGAAGAAACAGATACCCTGTATCGTTAAAGATCTCAGCAGTGCCCAGGTTCATGAGATTTCACTGATTGAAAACATTCAGCGTGAGCAGCTTGACCCCATTGAAGAGGCCCTGGCCTTTCGTGCTATTCTAGAAAACAATTCTCTGACGCAAGAGCAGCTTGCTGTAAAAATAGGTAAGAACCGTTCTACCATAACCAATCGTATGCGGCTGTTGAACCTTCCCCTGAATGTGCAGACTGCTGTAGCCGACGGAAAGCTCACCGAAGGGCAGGTGCGACCTCTGCTGGTACTCAAAGACGACACCCTGCAGAGTAAGCTGGCTGGCAGAATTATGAAAGAGGGTCTCAATGCCCGGGCCACCGAAGCCCTGGTTAAGCGCTATACCGTCGGGCCTACCATGAAATCTTCTACTAAAAAGAAGAAATCAGCTAATATTGAAGCTCTTGAAAAGCGCCTCGAAGAGAAACTGCAGACCCGAGTGCGCATCAACCATGACGCAAAGAGACATAAGGGCAAAATTGCTATCGAATATTTCAATCTTGATGACCTCGACAAGGTGCTCAAGCTGTTTGGCATAAAAAAATATTGACAACTTGCAAAATTATTCGCCCCTGATGAGTTAAGTAGATATCTACTAATTCCGATATAGAACCTAGTAAGATATATTTACAGGTAATTATTTTAAAAATAGAGAATTGTCATGTACTTAAAAGGAGTTATACCATGAACAAGGCCAAGTTACTCATAGTTGGTTTCATGATTGTTGGAGTATTTGAGTACGCCCTGCTGGCCCAGCCTAACCAGGGTGGTAATCAGGGTAACCAAGGTGCCAATCAAGGAAATCAAAAACAGGAAATATTAAGAGAGGTTCCTCTTAACGATTTTGAATCAGCCGAAGATTGGCGGGCATTTGCCACATCACCCCTTGGTGATACAAAGATTCGTAAAACTCTGCAACAGGGCCCCTTCGTACTTGATCAGAATAAACTGAATGATGAAGAAAAGAACCAGTTTAAATCAGGTCAGAACCATGTGCTCGGTGTAAAAACATGGTTTAATGATCGCGGTTACGACCGTGTCGAAGTTAAGCCACCCCATGAGTATGTGATCAAGGGTATTGGCCGCCAGCTCTCAGTCTGGGTGCTGGGCCGCAAATACCGCCATACCCTCTATGCGAAGTTTCGCGATTACAAAGGTAACATTCACAAACTGAGAATGGGCCGAATGGATTTTCTGGGATGGCGTAAGATGATCATTACTATTCCGGGTTGGTTACCGCAGAGCACACGCTACGCGCTGTTTGACAAGAACCTGCACTTTGTATCAATGTTTGTTGAATCAGACAAACATGAAGTTGGTGGAGATTTTTATTTCTACATTGATGATCTGCGTATTAAAATAGATGAATCTGAGATGACTTACCCTGGTAGCCAGATCAAAGATACCTGGTAAAAACCAGAAGGGTAAGAAGGTGAACAAGATGAAAACAAAAAAGAAAATCGTTCTTTTAGCGGCAATCACTACCGGCCTGTTTATTGCAGCGGGCAGTGCAGTTGCCATTAAAACCCTGCAGGGCGAAGACACTGATTCAATGCAGTTGAAATCGCTTACAGTTGAAGCTTTTGAAAACCAGAAATGGGAAGGTAAGGCTGACCCAGGTGGGGCCCAGAGTACTGTTGAAACCAAGCTGGTTGGCGACGGCAACAAACGCTGTGTTTCGCGAAACCTTGCTTTTGAAAAAGGTAACGTTAAGTGCCTTGGTGTTCGTTTCAGCTTCGTGTACCCGGGTAATAATTCGGTAACACTGATACCACCGCAGAAACAGAAGCGTAACACTCTGTATCTCGATGACAAGAACCAGCGTATTCAAACTGAAATTCAGGGCGTAATGCTGCCAGGTAAAGTTGATGCAGTGAGCATCTGGGTCTTAGGCCGTGGCAACGAGTACAACCTAGAAGGGTGGATCGAAGACTGGAAAGGCGACACCCACATCTATAACTTTGGCTCATTAGACTTTATTGGTTGGCGACCGTTGACCATCAAGATTCCTACTAATGTTCCACAAGATGTAGAATCGTATCCCCAGACTAAGAATCTGGTGTTCAAGCAGTTCGTTATTCGCTCTACAGCACGCACCTCAAATGAGCGTGTAGTGGTATTCTTCGACAGTCTGAAAGTACTGACTTCAGTATTCGATCTGTACTTTGATGGTGCAGATATGGATTTTGACAAAGAAGATGCTGATGAAAAGGCAAAAATGAAGCAATACGAAGCCCAGCTGCGTAAGCAGAGCCAGGGCGGTGGAGGTGGCGGCCAATAAATACCGCTTGACCCTCTGACAGAATAGCATATTTTGCACACGAAGACAGTAGCTCGCTACTGTCTTTTTTTTTGCACTGGTAGAAAACCAATTGGGAGCAGTATAGATGTCAGAAACAGAAGAAACCACTCAAGTCGAAGACGAACAGGGTGGGGCCGACGATAACAGTATCGAAGCACGTATTCAAAATCAATTCAACGAAGAGAAGTGGACGCGTATCTCTTCAAAAGACGTAAGCATTTCAAGATTCAAACTTCTTGAAAGCCTTCTCAAAGAAGCGAACGATGAGAATGGTCTAGACATGGTTCGTTCAATGGCGAAAGAGCACCTGTCTGAGTATGACCCATCAGTAGCCGCCCGTTATTTTCTGGGAATGATTGCCCTTGAAAATGATAACCCCGAAGAGATTGTTTTTCTAAAGCAATTGCTCGACCAGTTTCAAGAAAGCTCGAAGTGGGCTGTAGTTGACTTTCTTTCAGACAAGATG
>CAZHLC010000105.1:0-7137 GCA_964532545.1 uncultured Leptospiraceae bacterium
TTCTTTCACCCACCTGTTCGATGAAAATGATCGTCGCAAATCATTGGCTGAGTTTAACGCCGCGCTGCGGCATGATGGTGTTCTGATTCTTGACCAGCGAAACTACGACACCATATTAGACGATGAGTTCAAATCAAAGCACATTTACTACTATGCCGGTGAAGATGTAAAAGCAGAGCCCGAGCATGTCGACGAAGGCCTGGCGCGTTTTCGTTATGAATTCAGCGAAAACTCAGTTTTTCATCTGAATATGTTTCCTCTTCGAAAAAAGTATGTTCGCAGACTCATGCGCGAGGTTGGTTTTCAGCGCATAAAAAGCTTTGGCGACTTTAAAGAAACGTATCGTGAAAATGAACCTGACTTTCTTGTTCATATTGCAGAAAAAAAGTATATCGAAGAGGGCAACAATGAGTAGCAACGCCACCGAAGTTGTTAATACAACCCGCACTTACTACGACAGCAAAGATGCCGATGAGTTTTACTCTCATGTCTGGGGTGGCGAAGACATTCACATTGGCATATATCACTCAGCCACCGAGCAAATCAAAACAGCGAGCCAGCGAACAGTCAAGACCATGGCCGGGGCACTGAACCTCACCGGCAGCGAGAAGGTTCTTGATCTGGGCGCAGGCTATGGGGGGGCAGCCCGCTATCTGGCAAAAACATTCGGCGTTGAAGTAACCTGCCTTAATCTCAGTGAGGCTGAGAACAAAAAGAACATTGTAAAGAACAGGCAGGCGGGTCTTGAAGATAAGATCAAGGTCATAGAAGGCAACTTTGAAGAGCTCTCATTTGATGATGATCATTTCGATATTGTATGGTCAGAAGATGCCATTCTACACAGTGGCAATAAGCCGGTCATTTTCAAAGAAGTAGCCCGTGTCTTAAAGCCGGGGGGGCAGTTTATTTTTACTGACCCCATGCAGACCGACGATGCACCACAAGAAGCTCTGGTGCCGGTTTTACAGCGTATTCATCTCGATTCAATGGGCAGCTTCTCGCAATACATAGACCTGGCCAGCAAACATGGTCTGGCTGAAGTGAAAGTTACCGACCTGTCAGAGCACCTGATTACCCATTACAGGCGGGTAAAAAATGAGCTACTTGCCCGCCGAGAAGAGCTGCAGAACTTTATTAGCAGCGAATACATTGAAAATATGCTGCGGGGCCTTGACCACTGGGTCGCAGCAGGCGAGAAGGGTCACCTCGCCTGGGGAATACTTCACTTCAAGAAATAGATGAAACGCTTTGAGCGCTTCGGGTTCAACCTGAACCCGCGTATATTTTTTGTTTCGGCCCTGACTATTGCGGCCTTTGTCACTCTGGCGTTTTTATATCCCAAGACCGTGCAGGGGTATTTCGGTAAAATTCAGAATCTGATTACCAGCGGTTTTGGCTGGTATTATTTCTTAAGCGTTGGTTTTTTTCTTCTTTTTTCACTCTGGCTTGCCTTCAGCCCCTATGCCCGGGTTCGATTAGGCAAGAATGATGAACGCCCTGAGTTCACCTACCTCGGATGGTTTGCCATGCTGTTCAGTGCTGGTATGGGCATAGGCCTGTTGTTTTACAGTGTAGCAGAGCCAATGATACACTATGCCAACCCACCACTGGGCGAAGGGCTTACCCCGGCAGCAGCCCGAAAGTCTATGCAGGTTACCTTTTTTCACTGGGGCCTGCATGCCTGGGCCATCTATATTGTTATGGGGCTTTCGCTGGCCTATTTTTCTTACCGCAAGGGGTTACCCCTGACCATACGGGCAATTTTCTACCCCATTCTGGGTGAGCGGGTTTATGGCATCTGGGGTGATGTTATTGATATCTTTTCAGTTTTCGGAACACTTTTCGGTATCGCAACCTCGCTGGGGTTCGGTGTCATGCAGGTTAATGCAGGTCTTAAGCATCTGGGGCTGGTTGACTATAATGTTACAACCCAGCTGATCTTGATTGCCATTATAACTCTGATCGCCACAGCCTCTGTGATATCGGGTCTGAAAGCTGGCATTCTATGGCTCAGCAAAATCAATTTATGGCTGGGGCTGCTTTTACTGGTCTTTGTTTTTGTTCTGGGGCCCACTGTATTCATACTGAAGGGCTTCGTACAGAATACAGGCGACTATCTACAAAACCTGGTGTCGCAAACCTTTTTCAATTCGGCCTATCGCGAAACCGATTGGCAAAAAAACTGGACGCTTTTCTACTGGGCCTGGTGGATCTCATGGTCACCCTTTGTGGGAATGTTTATCGCCCGTATTTCGCGCGGCCGAACAGTAAGAGAGTTTATTCTGGGGGTGTTGCTGGTACCCACCCTGTTAACTTTTGTCTGGCTGGCCGTGTTCGGCAATTCGGCCCTGTATTTTTCGCTATTCAAACAGAATGATTCAATCTTAACAGCCGCCACCAGCACAGATACCGTGCCAACCGCCCTGTTTTTACTGCTTGAGAAACTTCCTCTGCCAGAGATAACCTCGATAATAGCCGTGATTGTTATTACCACCTATTTCATCACTTCTTCTGACTCGGGCTCACTGGTCATAGACATCATTACGGCCGGGGGGCATGAAAACCCGCCCATAAAGCAGAGAATATTCTGGGCGTTTACTGAAGGCCTGGTTGCCGCCGCACTGCTGTTGACCGGGGGCCTGGTCGCACTGCAAACCGCATCGCTGATTACCGCCTTGCCCCTGTCTGTATTTCTAGTACTCTCTGCGATTGGTCTTTACCGCTCTCTAAGCAAAGAAAAACAGTAGAAACCCGCTCAACCACCAACTGGTTTTGCGCTACCTTCTTCTTTTGCCGGCTCAGTCTTCTCTGGTTCAGTCTCTTTAACCTCTGGCTTTTTGACTTCAACCGGCTGCTCTTTCACTTCAGGTTTCTTTGTTTCGGCAGGCTGCTCTTTTACTGCCTCAACCTCAGCTTTTTCTTTAACCACCGTTTCTTTAATGGGCTCTTTTGTGTCGGTCTCTAAGCCCCGTACTTCACCACTGACAGCCTCACCGATTTTCAGCAGCTTAAAGGTGGGGGGCTTACCCTCGATACCACAGATTAGGCCGGTGATACGCAGCTCGCGGTTCAATTGGTTCTGGCTGATTACCAGGTTCATCAGCAAGACCCGGTTTTCGTGACGCATGCGGTAGCGGGCGATAATACCATCGTAATAGTCGAAGCCGTCATAGCGGGCAGCCCTGCCCTCTTCGGGCAGCTCGCGGGCCCGCTCTGATTCAAAGGCATCGGCCTCGACCAGGCGGCCCTGCTGGTAAAAGAAGGCACTGAAGGCCTCAAGAGTAATCTGCTCTTTGAGTTTGTCATGCAGCAGCGCGTAGGCTTGTTTATAGTCTTCACCCTGCAGCCGCCGAAAAAACAGAAAGGCCAGGTCATTATAGCGCCGGCCAGTTGCACCAGAGACCACCCCGAATTCAATCTCTTGGGCCTGACGGTAGAACATACCCTCATGTTTCACGCTGCGCCCGAGGCAGCCCAACCCCAAGAGGGCCAGCAGCAGATATAAAGCCAGTTTCTTCATTTAGAATAGATCGGTAACGTCGAAAACATTCCAGCTGGTGGCGAGAAAAAATACATGATCACCCTGCAGATTAAAGGCGGCCCCACCCTCTATGCTGAAATGCAGTATCTCGTTTTCGGGGTGCCTGAAATTGAGAAACAGGCCGGTTTTGAGATAGTTATCGCCACCCACCAGGGTGCGGGTTTCTAGCTTGGCCCCTTCTGAAACCAGAAAATCGAGTACCCCGCCGGCAAAGATTCCCAACCCTAACCATGGCTGTGAGTTGGCGCCGGCCAAATCATAACCGAGACCGATAAAATCGATGCCGATCTTGTCGCTGAGATAAACCTTGTTAGCCTGCTCGCCGAAGCCCGAGGTGCTGAAGTAGCCCATTGAAAAGCCCACCGAGAAATGCAACCAGCCCACCCCTTTTTCAACCCCCTTGATGCTTTGTAAGGCAACGTTGGTATACTCTTGCATTGAGGCCGGCTGCCCCAGCACTACCGAGTTCATGGCGGTTCGTATAAAGGGCTCAGAAACAGATTTTACCTTTTTGGGCAGACGCTGCAGGTTGGTATCAAGGGCCTTATTGTAGGTGGTGAGCAGACTACTGCGCAGACTCTTATCATCTTCAGCAGCAATCAAACCCAGCAGAGCCCTGATTTTAGAACCAAGGGCCGGCAGCTCATAATCAAACTTGGCAGTGTAATAGCAGAACTTGCCGCTGCACCTTCGGCCGCCTGGCCATGACAGGGCCTCTTCGATCACCAGGCGTTGAATCTTCGCCAGGTTTGCCTCTAGTTCATTCAGACCAGCCCTCTTAACAAGGGTACGGGCAATGCGCATATAAAAATACTGCAACACCGGGGTCGACTGAAACGAACTCTCATCTAAGACCTTCTGCAACTCTCGCAGTGCCTTCTTACGATAGATACCACCGGGCACGTTTTCTTTCATATAGCGCTTCATGGCTGTAAGCAACCCTGAAAGAGACTTTACTTCGAAAATGTAGTCAAAGGTAGCATCAAGCAGGCGCATTTCAGATTCTGTCAGACCATTCGACCTGCTGATGCGGCGGTTCTCACTGAGTTTCTTCGCGTAGCCGCCGTTTACTTCGGCCGAGTGGTGCATTGAAAGCCAGGCAAACTGCTGAAAGTTTTTGATCAGCTTTTTTTCGTTAGGGCTCAGTATGTAGTCGGTGATCATAGCGGTCACCTGCATGGTGCCATAGAAATCAGAATAGTGCTCGTCTGCATACAGAAACTCATTACCAAACCAGCCGCGGCGGTAGAAATTACGAAACCAGGGTACCACAAAGTAGCGTTTAAAATAACGACCACGCTTCTGGCTGAAGGCCCCGTATAATGAACCCGACTGCTGGTACTTAAGAACCGAGCTGCGACTGTTCTCAACCAGGTTGTTAATCAGCACATAGATGGCTGCAATTGAGGTGTATTTGGTGGGGGAACTTTTTTTATCGAGAGATTTGAGTCTTGCAAGCAGAGCAGCCCGAATGGGCAGCAGTTTAGCAGATTTTATTTTTATTTTATTATCGATCTTCTGCAACAGCTGGCGCAGGGCGGTAAAGGTGCCAGCAGCCTTACTGACGGCCATTTCTTGATCGCCACTGAGAGTTACCCTGGTTGTATAAGAGATCATCTCAAGATAGACCTGCTTAAGCAGCTCGGGGCTGGTATATTTCTTAATGTACCTATGATGAACGTAGCTGCCCAACTGCTTACGCAGCTTCAAAGAGATTTTGCGATGGCGCCCCTGGCGGGCAAAACTTTTATACTGGGTACGCTGGGCATGGTTGTAATTCAGATATTTTTCGAAATCTTTGACAAACTGAGCATAAACCTGTTTGTCTTCAAGCGAGGCTCTGTTTTTAAAGGGTATGCGCTGGGTTGCAATGAGGCTATCAGCCATATATCTTGCTGTTCTGGGTATATCGTCAGGAAAGCTACCGCTGGCTCTTTTAAAACGGTTCAGCATGGTGCGCACATTGAAGTAGCTGTCGGCTTTGAAGTAGTTATTGGTTATAATGGCCGCCTGAATCATATAATCATAGCGATTGGTGACCATCTCAAAATATTCTTTGTCTTCTTTACGCAGCCAATCAAAGAACTCTTGCGAAAAGAAGGTAAAGGCCATACCGGTTTCTGAATAGCGGTAGCCCTTTGAATATAGAGTGTAGATAAAACCTTTCTCGATTAGCAGCTGGCGCAGACTGCGCTCGATACTGGCCTGTGACTGGTTTTTAATTCCCTGCCACATGGCCGAAAGAATTACATAACTTTCATAATCTTTTTCTTTCAGTTGATTTAAAACCTGATTAATAATGACTTTTTCTATTTTATTGGCCAGCTTTTTAGTAGCGGGGTTTTCACTGCCTGACACCTGGGTGGCCAGAGTTGTGATAAGAACCAAGATAGATAAAAACCGCATAAATTTCATCGGTTAGGGCAGCCTGCTGTGCTGCTCGCGTCAATGGCATTTTTCGCTTGAAAGCTAAAACAGAGGCCGTAGCATGAACCATGATCATACCTTACAAGGTCGATGTACTACCCCAGAGAGACCCTTCAGCCAATGGCACACTTATCTTACTGATGGCAGGTGTCTATGGCTCAACCTGGGTGCTGGGTGACGCAGCTTTTGCCGGTTTTTTACTCGATGGTTTCAGCCTGCCCGGGCTGTTCACCCATATGTTTCTACACCTTGAGATGTATCACCTGGCCGGCAATCTGATCTTTCTTTACGTCTTTGGCAATGCAGTTAATGCCCGCATTGGCAACGGTAACTACTTGATCATCTTTATTGCAGTGGGCCTGGCCTCAAGCGTAGCCCATATTTTTCTGGCCGATGGCCGGGCCCTGGGGGCCAGCGGTGCCATCAACGGGGTGGTAGCCATGTTCTTTGCCTTCTACCCCCGCAGCCAGGTGCATTGCCTCTCAATAATTTTCAAAACATTCAAACTGCCCACCCCCATTATCGTAGGCATGTGGTTTGTATTCGATATCTTCGGCCTGCTGTTCGCCAATAACAATGTGGGCTATGCCGCCCATGTGGGGGGCTTCATTGGCGGGCTCATCGTAGCATTCACCCTGGTAAGGCGGGGCAAGGTTACTGGCCATCTGGGCCAGCCCACTCTGTTTGGTTAATATGCAGTTTACAAATAACCCATATGAGCAGACCACGGCCCTTACCGACCTGGCCATTACCATAGCTGTCTTCTACTGCATTTTTGTGTTTCGCAAAGACGCTCTGAATCTTTTCAAAGCCAACATCTGGTCAACAGCCTTCGCCTTTCTGGCCATGGCTGCATTTACAGGGTTTATTAACCACGGCTTTATGCTCACAGAGAAAACCATCTTCATAACCAAACAGCCGCTCTATTTCTGTCTGGGCATGACCATGTCTCTTTTTACCATCGGGGTGATTGCCGATGTGTGGGGCGAAACCCGGGCGCGCAGCCTGCTACCACTGTTTATTGGTATCGGGGTGGTGTTTTTTCTCATTGCCTTTATGGGGTCATTCTATCTCAAACAATCATTTCTTTTTGTGGTAGCTTATGAGGGCCTGGTGATGCTGTTTGCCCTGGGGGCCTACCTGTTTCTGGCAAAACAGGGCCGCCCGGG
>CAZHLC010000105.1:7157-9284 GCA_964532545.1 uncultured Leptospiraceae bacterium
CCATGGCAATTGGCATTGCCATTACTATTTTTGCGGCCATAGTGCAGGCCACCCGCCTTCTGTCATTTGAGCTGGTTTATAAATTCGACCATAACGGGGTGTTTCACCTGATTCAACTGGCGGGCCTTCTGCCCATAACCATGGGCCTGAAGAGGCTGATCAATAACCAGTAGTGGCAAAGCTTACCCGCATAGCACCCACCCCCAGTGGATATCTGCACGCGGGTAATGCGGTATCTTTTCTTCTCACAGCCGCCATTGCAAAAAAAGCCGGTGCAAAACTGCTATTGCGTATTGATGATCTCGATGCCCCCCGGGTTGAACAGGTTTTCATAGAAGATATTTTTATTCAATTAGAGTGGCTGGGTATTGAAATTGATGGTGGCCCCTCAACTGTAGCCGAGGTGGCCAGCTACTCACAGCAGTTAAAAGTTGATCTTTACCTTGAGGCCCTTACTGCCCTTGCTGAAAGACAGACCATTTATGCCTGCCGCTGCAGTCGCAAACAATGGCAGCAGGCAGGCCACAGGCACTACCCTGGCACCTGCCGCAGCCTGGGCCTGCCCTTTGATGATGTGCACGCCTGGCGTTTTAATACGGTCAATGCCCACTCACAACTCAACGAAATAAGCGATACCCAGGTAGACCTTTCTCTCGAGCAGGTAATGGGTGACTTTGTGGTACGCCGACGTGATGGCCTGCCCGCCTACCAGGTTGCATCGCTGTTTGATGATGAGCAGGCCGGGGTAAACCTGGTTGTACGTGGCATTGACCTGCTGCCCTCTTCACTGGCCCAGGCAGCCCTAAGCCGCTCACTGGGTTACTCATTTCACGAGGCAGGCTTTTGTCACCATCTGTTGATCGCAGCCAAAGATGGCAGCAAGCTTTCAAAGTCACGGGCTGATTCACCTTTAAAAGAAATGCGTGAGTTTGACAACGACCCCGCCTGGTTGTTTGAACTGGCAGGGCTGCAGCTGGGCCAAACCGGGGTTAACAATTTTGACGAACTGCTTAGTCATCTTGATCTGAGCAACCTGCGCTGGCATCGTGGTTTAAAAAACCTTGACCCGGCATGAGCTTTTGATTTTTCAAAATATGATAGATCGACTGAATGTGCAGGCCCTGCTTGATCTATGGCAGAGCTCAGTACCTGAACCAGTCGACTGTCTCAACCTGCTGAAAATCAGCGATGAAAATCAATACAACCTCTATGGCGCCAGCCTGCTGCCCTTTACGGTAATGCTGAACATGCAATTGATCTTCATTGGTAAAAAAATTGAATCACTTAAAGGTGATGAAGACTATGACAAGGCGCTGATCATGCGCTACCCCTCTCATCGACATTTTCTCACCATGGTGGCCCAGCCCTACTACTGGCTCATCAACAACCTGCGTGATAATGGTACAGCGCGGCTAGAGCTGTCATTTACCAGCCCCAGCGATGAGAACGCCCGCCTGCATGATGTCAATGCGCCCTACTACCTGCTGCGCCATAACACCGGCGACGATAGATCTATTAACGAAATTGAAAACGAACTGCAGATTGCCCCGGTGTACCAGGCCGTCAAAACTCATGATCTAAGTTTTATCTCAGACCCGGCGGCCAATGAGCCAAACCCGCTGCGCTTTGGCCAGCACCGCATCTACTCGCTTGAGACCATACCCAGGGCCCATGACCTGCTGCATCATCTGGGTAAAATCTCTATTGATTTTACCCTGAGTTCATGGCGCTATATCAAACCTGAGGGCACTGTGGGCAAACTGATGTACGCAGCCCTTAAGGCCTGAATTTCTTAATCTTCTTGACAGGGCCCAACTTTTCTCAATGGTGAGGGTGATGTGGGCCAGGGCCCACGTTAGGGGAGCGTGATATTTTATGGCGGGGCAGAATCTTGAAGAGATACCTATATCTTTTTTAAGTACCAGAAAATCAAAGGTACTTGACTTTGACCTTTTTGATCAAGAAGGCAAGGTCATCTTTCAGCGGGGCAGCAGTCTCGATGAAGAAACTCTTAATAGCTATAAAAACGATCAGAAAAAGATATATCGCCAGAGCTTCAGCCAGAATGCTATTCTCAGTGCCCATACCATCGAAGACCTCACTACCACCACTGCAGGCATCTTCGAT
>CAZHLC010000106.1:0-3518 GCA_964532545.1 uncultured Leptospiraceae bacterium
ATCTTATCGGTAGCACTGGTTTCTTCAAGGGCCACTTCACCAATAGTAATATCGGCCCCTTTAACTTCGGCATCACGCGAGCTGGTGCTGATAACTGTGTTATTTTGATTGAGTTCTTTAATGGCGTTTATGGCACACTGGCCCGATACACTGCTGCCGCCCACTACCAGTATTTTCATGGGGCAGAATTAATCTGTGAAATCTGTGATAAAGGCTTTTCTACTGCTGAGCTGCAGCGGCAAAACCCGAAGTAGCAAAGGCTTCGACATATTGATCAAGGTTTTCAAAGGGCTGATAACCCCGGGTGAGATACATATACTTGCCATCTTCTTGAAACAAAATGGTAGGAAAGCCCGTAACCCCCAGCTGGGCGGCAGAATAAAACTCGCGGTAGGTGTTTTTTTTCAGATCTTCTGAATTGAATACCTCTTTGAAGCTGACCATATCAATTTCGTATTTCTGGGCCAGTTCATACAGAACCTCGTCTGTAGTAACGTTGAGGTTTTCAGCATAAAAGGCATGCTGTACCTCTTTGAAGAAATCGAATTCGTGCTCTGGGGATATTTCACGCATGGTACGCACTGCCTTTGAAGCAGGCTCGGTGTCATAGACAAAATCATTCCACTCAAAGAAATCATATTTAAAGGGCTGGCCGGTGGCTTTAGCTACTTCATGCCAGTGATGTTTGATATACCGTTTAGTTTTGTCATTCATGGGCTCAGCTAAATCGCCAGGTCGCAGACCCCCCAGGCTGAGAGTGAATTTAACACGCCCCTGGTATTTATCGCGCAGCTGGGTAACCACCGGAGCAAAGCCCCAGCACCATGAACACATAGTATCACCAAAGTAGATCATTTCGCGCATATCTATATAGTGCATAGTCATGCACACCAGTGGCAAAAAGTTGTTTATTTCTGGTAGGCCTGAGGCCCTTTGTTTCAACAGCGTGATTTAGCCCGTGAATCTGCATTTCGAATATAATATTCTAAAGGCCACTGGCGCCTCGGCCATAACGGGCCAGCAGGCTATTCAAGAACTATGGAGCGGTTACGGTAAGATCATCAGGCTCTATCTGGCCGGCTCAGCAGTGAACAGCGTGGTTGTCAAGCATGTGCAGCTGCCTGCTGAAGTGAAACACCCCCGGGGCTGGGGAACCGATATTTCACACCAGAGAAAAGTACGTTCTTATGAAGTTGAAATTGCCTGGTATAAAGCGCAGGCAGAAAATTGCGACGCACACTGCCGTATTGCTCAGTGTCTGGCTCTTGAAACAGCCAATGATGAAGTACTGATCGTGCTTGAAGACCTCGATGCCGCTGGCTATGACCAGCGCAGAAGCTCACTGTCGTTTCAAGAGATGGGCCCTGTTTTAAAGTGGCTGGCCAGCTTTCACGCCACCTTTATGAACACTGAACCTGCTGGTCTCTGGCCTACGGGTACCTACTGGCATCTTGAAACCCGCCCCGATGAATTAGCGGCTCTTGACGATGCTGGGTTAAAACATACGGCTGAAGCAATTGATCGGCAGCTCAAGCAGAGCCCCTACCAGACTCTTGTGCATGGTGATGCCAAGCTAGCCAATTTCTGTTTTTCCCCTGATGGCCAGCAGGTGGCTGCTGTTGATTTTCAGTATGTGGGTGGCGGCTGTGGAATGAAAGATCTGGCCTATTTTGTAGGTAGCTGCCTCAATGAAGCAGATTCTGATAAATATGAACAGCTGATACTTGAAAAGTACTTTGCTTTTCTAAAAGAAGCCTTGGCTAGAACAGAATATTCGGGCGATACTGATGATCTCATTGATAACTGGCGAGGGCTCTACCATATGGCCTGGGCCGACTTTCACCGCTTTTTAAAGGGGTGGAGCCCCGGGCACTACAAAATCAATGACTACAGCGAACGTATTACCCGTGAGGTCGTTTCGAACTTACAGAAGTGAACCTGACCGGTAACCAACTTTCTTCTCTCTGCAAAGAGGCCTGCAAGGCGGCTCTTGTCGCCGGCAAGTTTATTCAAGACAGCATCAAGAAAGACCTTAAGATAATGAACAAAGGCATCAACGCGGGTGAGAGCCTTGCCTCTCAAGTGGTAACCGAGATCGACCTTGAAAGCCAGGCTATTATTCTAAAACATTTGCAGCCTACCTGCAAAGAGTTTGACCTGGGCCTACTGAGCGAAGAAACCCCCGATGACGGTAGTCGTTTTGACAAAGAATATTTCTGGTGTATTGACCCCCTTGACGGTACCCTCTATTTCAGTCAGGGCCAGCCTGGCTATGCGGTGTCGATTGGCCTGGTAGACCGATCTGGTGTGCCACAGATTGGTGTTGTCTACGACCCGGTTGCTGAC
The DNA here is from genome assembly GCA_964532545.1 of uncultured Leptospiraceae bacterium. GTDB lineage: Bacteria > Spirochaetota > Leptospiria > Turneriellales > CAZHLC01 > CAZHLC01. The sequence continues at coordinate 2,347 of CAZHLC010000106.1, forward strand.
AATCTCTACCAGGCTCATAAAGGGCAGGGGGCTTTTCTCAACGGGCAACCGCCAAGGTCGGCTGCTGTTCAGCAGGCAGAGACCCTCGCTTTTTTTACCGACAGCAGCTTTCAGAATCACCGGCGCTTCAACGACACAGTCGAGTCTCTGCATACGTTGGCACTGCAGTTGGGTTATAACGATCTTCAGGTGATCGCTGAGAACGCAGCTGTGATGAATGCCTGCCATGTTCTTACCCGCGGCGATGCCTGTTATCTAAAGCTGCCAAAAAACGAGCCGGGTGGGGGCAGCCTATGGGATTTTGCAGCCACTGCCTGCCTGTTTCAAGTAGCGGGGGCCTGGGTCAGTGATATGCAGCTGCAGCCTCTTGAGCTCAATCGGGCCGACTCAACCTTTATGAATCATACCGGGGTGCTGTTTAGCTCAAATGCCGAAATCAGTTCTAAGGTTAGTTCTGTGCTCACAGCAAAAAAATAACATTTCGGTAAATAACGAATTGACGTTATGTCTTTTTTTTATGCGGTGTGCAGTATGGCTAAAGATTATTTCAATCTTTATCTTGACAAAGATGGGCGCGAAATGCTGCTTTGCGAGCATTTCGAGCTTGAGACTGCCCATAAACTGTTGCAGGCTGTTGAATTTTCGGCTGATCTGAACAAGAAAATTGATGGTACCATTAAAATTCGGCAAGTACAACCGCCCCTTGAAACTTAGTCTCGGCCTGGCTGCTTTTCTACTGGGTACGCTCAGTCTCTGGCCTGAGAATACCATTCGTGGCTGCTGGCAGCCCCTCACCAAGAATTTAAAAGCCCGTGGCCTTGTTTGTATTAACTTCAATAAGATTCGTGGTGTCTATGAAGGCAAAGGTAAAAAACTTTACGGATACTTTGCCGACAGTAAGTGCATTAGCTGCAAGGGCAAACAGAAGAACCAGAAAGTTGTTGGGCTGAAGATTCTAACCAACCTTAAGCAGCGTTCTGGCAAATACCACGGCTTTGTTTTAGACCCAAAAGATGGCCAGGTTTATCGCTGCGCAGTGTGGCGTGAGGGCAATACCCTGAAGGTGCGTGGCTACTGGGGCGCCTTCTATGAAACCCGCATCTGGGTGCGCTGAGTATTACAGGTCAGAAATTCCGCCGACTTCAATTTTACCGTTCTTACTGGTAATGCTC
>CAZHLC010000106.1:3618-5631 GCA_964532545.1 uncultured Leptospiraceae bacterium
TTACAGGTCAGAAATTCCGCCGACTTCAATTTTACCGTTCTTACTGGTAATGCTCTGGCCAATGTCTAGCAGGTAGACATCTTTTTCTCGGCCAGATTCTTTAATTGCTTTTTTAATATAAAATATTTCAGAACCTTTGCGCCGGTAGAAGGTTGAATGATGTATGGGAACCATTACTTTAGCTTTCAAGTCTTTAAAGGCAAGCATGGCCCCCTCTGGGTCGAGATGCACACTGCGGGCTGCATCTTCAAGCAGCTTTGCCTTGGGCCCGCCGTAGGGCCCCATGGGCACCAGGGCGAGGTCAATGTTGAATTGCTCACCAATCTTCTTATAGATCTGTTCATCACGGCCGGTATCGCCGGCAAAGTATACGGTTACTCCCCTGTACTCAATCACCCAGCCGGCGTAAGTATCATGATCCCACAGAACATCGAAGCCAAAACGACCGCCAAAGTGGCGGGCCGGCACCCGGGTGATAATGATGTCATCATACTTTTTGACCTGCCAGTTCTTCATGGGAAAAATCTCTTTAAACTGCATGCGTGGCAGGTGGGGCACCAGGCCCGTAGGTATAGCCAGCCCAGCCGAGCTGTTTATCTGTTTGAGTGAGCGAAAATCAAAGTGATCAAAGTGAAGGTGTGAAACTACCGTCACCGAGACTGGTGGCAGCTTATCGCCACTGATACCCGGGGCCACAATACGTTTTACCAGAAAGCCGACCCGCTCTTCAAAGACGGGGTCGGTAAGTATCCATTTGTCGTGAATACGAATCAGCACTGTGGCGTGACCTATCCAGTAAGCCTTCCATGGTTCGGTGGTAACATCGTAATTGAGATGATCTGTCATCTGGTTGGTAGGTTTCTCAACAGCGCGAAAGAAGCTGCAGCCGAAAAACAACAGAGTGGTAAGTAGAAGGTATTTGCGCACTAGAAATACCTCATGTTAAAGCTGATGGTGTATTCGACCGGCATGTCGAAGTAATAGGCGAATGTTATTTCATTCAGAGTGTAAAAGGTGGTAAGGCCGGCCTCAACCCCGAAGCCGGTTTGATTGTTCATATGGGCCACCCGCCCGCCTAGAAGCAGACCCAGTACCTCACCCTCGGCCACCAGGGGGTAGAAGAGGCGTAGGCCACCATGGTGCAGCCAATTAAAGCTCTGCTCTGCATCTGGCACAGATGAGGGGTATAGCTGGCTTTCAACAAAAAGCTCAAGGCCACCGGCCATACGATTCACCGGCTGCACCTGAAAAAAACTGAAGGGTGAAACAAAACGATTAGGTTTGAAGCTGAAGTAGAGGGGGGCAACCTCCCACCCTAAACCATGGTGCACCTTATTTTCGGCCACGCTGGCCTTGTAGTTGGGCACGGCTTGAAACAGGCCCCAGTAAAAATAATCGAGGGCCGAGGCCTGCAGCCCAGAGGTACAGATAAGCGCTGCTAAAAGCAGTTTTTTCATCAGGGGCAAACATACTTTGTTTTCGGCGGGGCCGCCACTAAATTGGGTCGACAAAACATTGACACCCCTGTCAGATAAGCCAGCTTTACCCATGGTTAATAATATTCTAACCCAGATTGTCAAAATGAGCAAGGGCCTTGTAGGCAGCCCGTTGATACCTCACGATCTGCGTAACCATGCTCTCACTGAACTGTCTAAGCAGGTGCCCCTGCCCGAAGAGGCAAAGGTAGAAGAAGCCGTGTGTGGCCCCATGCAGGCCCTGCGGGTCAGTGGGCCACATTCACGGCCCGACAAGGTGCTCTATTACCTGCATGGTGGTGGGTATCATATCTGCTCGCCCTATACCCATCGCAGTATGGTTTACCACATGATCAAAGATACACCCGTGCATAGTCTCATTGTAGATTATCGTATGGCGCCTGAACATCCCTACCCTGCAGCAGTGGTTGATGCGGTCACCGGCTATAAATGGCTGCTCGACCATGGTCATGCCCCTGATGATATTGTCATCGGTGGTGATTCGGCCGGTGGTGGTCTGTCGCTGGCCACCATGCTG
>CAZHLC010000106.1:5641-9245 GCA_964532545.1 uncultured Leptospiraceae bacterium
AAGAAGATGGCCTGCCCCTGCCCAGGGCGGCCGTGCTGCTATCACCGTGGACAGATTTAGAAGGCACCGGTGAGTCACACCGTAGCAAGGCCCACGCCGACCCCATGATCAGCGTACATGGTCTGCGCAAATGGGCCCGGGGATACTTAGGCGGGGCCCACCCCCGCAATCCGCTGGCTTCACCCTTGTTTGGTGATTTAAAAGATTTACCCGATCTGATGATCGAGGTGGGCGAAAATGAAATTATTTTAGATGATTCGCAGCGCCTGGCTGAGCGGGCCCGCCAGGCCGGGGTCAATGTTGCTCTCAATGTCTGGCAAGATATGATACATGTCTTTCAGGCCTTTCATCGTTTCTTGCCTGAGGGTAAGAAGTCTCTTGATAACATAGGCCGCTTTATCAGCGACAAGCTAATGGCCGACTGGCCTAAATCTACTGCGAAAGCTGGCTGAGTTGGGGTCGAATACTCTCAAAGAAGTCTTTATCTTTTCTATGAGTCAGTAACGGGGCCACCTCATCTGGTGATAGCCAGCGTGCTTCTGGGTTTGCGGGGTCTATGGGCTTAAGCTCTTGTTGTTCGGTAGTAAATAGAAAAGCCGTTATGTTCTTCAGCTCTGAGGTGTCGTCACCACCGCCCAGGGCAATTTTGTAGCGCTGGTAGGTGCCTAAATCTTTTACAAAGGTGAGTTGATTGAGGCCAGTCTCTTCATGGGTTTCACGAATGGCGGCCTGTTTATGGGTTTCGCCCGGGTCGACATGGCCTTTTGGCAATGACCAAGAGTCATGGTTCTGGTTAACAACGCAGACCTTGCCGCTGCTCTTCTGTAGAACAACGGCCAGGGCAACCTGGGCTTCGGCCACTAATTAATTAAAAAGCTGCTGCAGCAGGGCTGCTTTCTTGGCGTTATAAGATTTTTTGTCGATCTTACCGGCCTTGTAGTCTGCATCAAGCTCGCGCAGCTGGCGGTTAATGCGGTCTTCAGCTGATTCTTCAGCTTTTTTGATCTGGGCATTGGCCTGATCTTTATACTTGTTTTTATCTGAGCCGCCCAGCATGCTGCCACCACTGCTGGCTGCATTTTTCGCGGTCGCGCAGAAAGACAGAGTTACTGCCATTAGAAGAATTGTTAGAATTGATAGTAGTTTGTTCATGGTGCAGGCTGCCACAAACCAGTTTTGCCTGTAAAGCAATGTTTTGTCAGGTTTGAACAGCGTTGACTGGCCAAAGCTTTTTCGGTTTCTGACTATGTGGCTAGACTGACTCTGCTTTGCTTAATGGTGCTGGCCATTGCCGCCAATTGCAAACCTAAGATGCCCTCGATGCCCTCGCTGAGCGTGAAGGGCTTTCCTGTTTTGGCGATTGATAGCGCTGAAGAATTGGGCAAGTATGAACCGACGCAACTTGAATATAGCGTTTATGAAGAAATGACTGAGGCTGCCGGTCAGGCCCAGCTTGAAATGCCTGGCAATGAGATTGGCGGCTTTCAAAAGGCTCAGCGAAAAATGCATGCGCTTGAGCAAAAGCTTATACTGCCGGTGGGTAAGAAGCACGGTTTGAACAGCCAGGCTGCTCGGCTATTCTGGTTTAAAATGAATGAAATAGAAGCGCTTGAGATGCAACTGAAAGAAGATGAATAATGGCCCTGAACTATAAGATCGTACCGGTAACCCCCTTACAGCAGAACTGTTCACTGCTGTGGTGTGACGAAACAAACGAAGGTGCCGTAGTTGACCCTGGTGGCGAGATCGAACGTATTCTGGGTGAGGTTGAAGGCGTTGGTTTCAAACTGGTAAAAATTCTTTTGACCCATGCCCATATCGATCATGCCGGTGCTACCAAAACCCTGGCCGACCAGCAGAAGCTACCCATCGAGGGGCCCCACAAAGAAGACAATTTCTGGATCAAGCTACTACCCCAGCAGGCCGGCATGTTTGGCTTTCCCGCCGCTGAGGTGTTTACCCCAGACCGCTGGCTTGAAGATGGTGAAACCCTCTCTGTGGGCAATCAGACCCTTGATGTGATTCACTGCCCTGGCCATACCCCCGGCCATGTGGTTTTCTATCATAAAGAAAGTAAGTTGGCCGTAGTTGGCGATGTTTTGTTTGCCGGCTCAATTGGTCGCACTGACTTTCCGAAAGGTGATCACCCTACGCTGATCAATGCTATTCGCAACAAGCTGCTGCCCCTTGGTGATGACATCGAGTTTATACCTGGCCATGGGCCCATGTCGACCTTCGGCAACGAGCGGCAGCATAACCCCTTTGTGGCTGATAGTGTAGTTGGCTGACTCGCGCCATCGCGGCCTTGATCTCTACCGTGGGCTGGTGCTTTTGCTCATGGGCTTTGCCAATTTCTATTATGCCAATGCCAAAAATCAAATCTGGCTCTTGAGTCACGATGGTGCTCTCATGAACCAGTTCGATGTTATAAACGTCTTCTTCTTTTTTTATATTGGTTTCAATCTCATGCTGGTGCTTGAGCGTCGCCAGCTCTCGGCTTTTCAGCTACTTCAATATGCTCTGTTGCGGGCTGGCAAGATTGCTCTGATTGGCATGATTCTGGGCATCTATCTGTTCTTTATTTATGGTTTCAAACCCATCTTATGGCTGCGCTCTTTTCTGGTGGTGCTGGCTGTCTCAATGGTGGTCACATCGGTTTTTATTTTTCTCTTTAAGAAGAACCTCTATCTCTGGGCCGGGGTTACAGGTCTGGCCTTAGTGGCCCTGTTTGTTTTACAGTTGAAACTTCCCGCACCCTATCGGTTTCTCACACCCTATTACCTTTTGTGCAGCTTCGTGGGATGTATTTTAGCACTGATGCGAAACTCGCAAAAATATTCACTGATCAGCCTTGCCACAGCCACCGCTTTCGTCGCCACCGGCCTGTTGGCCTGGCAGTTCTATGAGGCGCCCTCGCGCAAACTTATGAGTACTGCCTATATTCACTTATCTCTGGCTGTGGTGATCGCACTCAATCTTGTATTTCTCAAATTTTACAAAGGCTCTGAGTCAGGGTGGCTTAAATGGATTGAGCGGGTAGGGCAACAACCCCTCAAGTTCTGGGTTTTTCAAAGTCTGCTGATCGCGCTGTTTGTACTGCTGGTTTCTTTTTTCACCTATTGGCAGAATAGCCAACTTGATTTTTTCTGGGTGTACCCTTATCAGGCGCGCCTGCTGAAGAGTGCACCCCTTGCTATTGTTGTATGTGTGGCTGGTTCGCTGTTAACTGCGTTTCTGGTAGAGAAGCTGCCGCGGTTTAGAGTGCTGCATTAGATTATTGGCCGGTAAAACTTTGGAAGGTACAAGGAATGTGTGCCTGTTCAGCACACATTCTTTTCAAGTTTTCTTATGGCTGCAGCCGTCGAAAGCTTTTAAATGTACAAGATGCGAAAAATGAAGAGGATCATTGATTTAGAGGTAGGAATAAATATTGTTACTAATGCATTGTTCAGGCTAGGTCTTGTTGTGTTTCTTTGTGCACCTCTAAACCACTGTAAAAATCAGAATGCCACAAAACTGATAAACGCAGCTCAGCAGGGTCACCTGCGCAATGCGAAGATGGCGTTGCTTGCGGGTGTAGATGTGAATAGCCGAGATGAATCGG
>CAZHLC010000107.1:0-9232 GCA_964532545.1 uncultured Leptospiraceae bacterium
CCTGGTCGAAATATGAGAAGCACTTATCGAGTTCGGCCACCAGCTCACCGGGCGTAAGCGACTCGGCGATTTTAGTGAACCCCACAAAGTCAGTAAAGAAAACCGTTACCGAATCAAAGTGAACTGGTTCAGTGGCGCCGTGTTCTTTCAGCTCGGTAGCTACCTCGGCTGGCAGAATATTCAATAGCAGGTCTTCAGAGCGTTTTCGTTCACTGTTGAGGTTTCTTTCAGAAGAGTCAAAGGCCTGCGAGATAAAATAAACCATCATTACAATAAAAACAGTAATTACCGCATCGAAAATGGTTCCCATGATTTCGGCTACGTATTCTTCTTGCACCGGATACAGGGGCTCAAAAGAGAGCAGCCACGAGCGTGCGGCAAAAAGACTGATGGTAACCATTAGAAGTAAGGCTGTGTAGACTCTGCTTTTGGCAAAGACAAAGGTTCCGCCAACCAGAACCATAATGATGGCGATCTCCATACTGAAGATTCTGCCGTAGGCAAGGTGAAGGCTATAAAAATAAACCCCGGCAGCTAAGCCGGTGAACATCCAGAAAGGGTACCAGGCCGCGGGCCTGGTGTAACGGTTCGAGATATAGAAAAGCCCCAGCATAACCAGAATCAGCGATGCCCAGGGCAAAATCAGTACCCAGTGGCCCAGATATTGTTCTTGATTGATACTGAGCAGCCAGAACCAACCAAACAGCTGAACCAGGCCGATGGTGTTGAAAACGAACATGCCCCCCAGGTAGACCTGATTACAGTAGATACGAAATTTGCGGTCTTCGTAGGGCATATCAGGGGTGACCCCCCGCTGCACCAGATTATTCAGCAGGTCTCGAAAGTAGGCTATCATGGCGAAAAAATACCGCTGACGATCTTGATTTCAGCCAAAGCCCGGGCTGTCAATGAAATGCAGCCACATTGGGCATAGGGGTAGATAGCACAATAACAGCTTCTCGCTCTGTAGTCAGTCTGGGCTAAGTGCCCTTGGGATATTTGTTGTTTATAAATAAAAACTCCCCCCTGAAAAAGGGGGGAGGGTACACAAAAGCTACTTCTTAGTATACGCCGATGAAGGCGATGGTAGCTGTGGTTTGATCTTTTTTGCCATCAAGGTAGATGGTTTTATCAGACTTGTCGTAGCGTACTTCTGGTTTGATCAAGAAGTGACCGCCGTGCATGTCGATAGTAGCAGTAAGGGTGTGACCCATGGTGTTGGCCGGGCCGAAACCGCGTACGCCGTCGCTGTCATCGAAGAATTCACCGCGATAAGCAAGGCTGTATTTGGTTCCTGCTGAACCGGGGTTCAGGTTGAAACCAAGGTACAGTGCAGCACCATACCAGGTTTGGCTACCAGAACCAGTGTCATCTTGACCAGCAGCTGCGTTTAAACCAACTGAGAAGTAGTCGTTCACAGAGTAAGCAGCAGTGATGTCACCGATGTGACGCAGCTTCACGGTACTAGAATCTGTGCCTTCGTCACCACCCATGTAGTTCAGATAAATTGAGAAATCATCACTGGGGGCAATGCCCAGCTGAAAGATACCTGATTTTTCTGCGTTGGCATCAGTGTTGTTAGTTGAATCCCAGCCGTTAACTACACCAACCATGACTGACAGCATATCATTGATAGCATAGTCGAATTTAGCGCCCTGGTGGTAGAATGGGCCGTAACCGAACAGGTTTGAAAGACTGTAGTTTGCATTGGCATAGGCTTCGATAATTTCGTAGCCAATGTGGGTGTTAAACTGACCAACAGTCAGGGTTAACCCGTCTAACAGCACAGTTGAAGCATAGGCCTGCTTGATAGCTGTACTGGTAAGGCTCGTGCCACCGCTAGCGATGTTACCGAAGTTACCGGCTTCAGCGTTAGGGCCGTGAGTCAGATCAGCAACAACCTGCCACTTATCTGTTCCCATATCAAATCGGGTTTGAATCAGACCCAGTCGAAAGGCACCTCTTTGGTTATCAAAGATACGCCCAGGGTTTGCACCGGTGCCGTCAGTGTTGTTCGTGTTTACCAGGTAGTAGCCATCTACATAACCTGACATTTTCAGCGTAGCACCACTTCCGCCAGCGTCTTTAATGATGAAACCCGAAGGTCCGTCAGCTTTGGGGGCTTCTGCAGTTGTAGTAGTCTCTTGTGCTATAATGCCTGATGATAACACGAGAGCCGCTGTTACGTATGAAATCAATTTCTTTAACTCCATCGTTTTTCTCCTTTGTACGTTTCTGCTTGGCTTTCGCCTTGTGGGTAAGATCTGAACTGGCTTTTGGGGCTAATTCAGGCTTTACTCACGTACTTGAGGCCTATACTGCAAAGCGTATGCCAGCCCTAACCTCTGCAGGCCAGTCATATATTGGCTCATGCCGCATACTTGGTATGCATTATGCGATATAAATGGCGCAAAGTGCTTGACAAACAGTCATTTTTAGTGATGATTCCCAAGGAAAAATGGGTTTAGTTGACTGCGATATAAAAACAAAAAAAGTATCATTTTTACCACACTTTTTGCCGAGCCCGCCTGTTTTTTTCTCTTTTATGTCATATTTTATGCGAAGAGCGGTATCTGCCTGCGCTAGAGCTGCTTTAAACACAGAGTTAGAATGCCTTTGCATAAAATGTTTTATTTGAAATGAGGTTGATGCTCGTATGCTAGAAGGGGGGCGGGCCTAATATGCCAGATCGCTCTTCGCAATACATAGAAGCCCGGCCGGTCTACTATCTCATTGCCATCATAACGGTGCTGGTGGGCGCGGTCAGCGCATTCTCAACCCTGTTTCTATATCGGCAGACTCTCGAAGAGTATCGCCAGCGGCTACTAGAGCAGGTGACCAGCGTGGGTCGCTTGATTGAAGCGGTGGCCCGCTTTGACAATCTCAATAGTCAAGATGCCCACCCCGATGGGGCCGGGGCAGCCACCCTGAGCCAGATCATCGACGCCTACTCTTCGTACTCTGGGCTGGGGCAAACAAGTGAAATGGTCTTCTCGCGCTCACTGAAAGATCAGATTCACATCTTTTTGCGCTTCAAGAAGGGGGTCTACAATCGTTCGATTTTTGTTCCCCTGAACACACGGCGTGCCATCGCCTCAAAAAAAGCATTAGAGCACAAAAAGCGGGGCTCTGAAATCTTAATTGATTATCGCGGTGAAGAGACATTGGCCGCTTATACCTATATTCCCATTCTAGAGGTGGGCCTGGTGATCAAAACAGATCTTGCAGAAATACGCCAGCGCCATTGGGGTTCGGGCATTGTCGTTCTTCTGCTCGATATCTTCGTTATCTTTATCTGCGCCGTGGCATTTTCACGTTTTAGCAAACCAATACTTTTAAAGCTGCGTCAGGTACGCTCTTCATATAAGCAGGCGCAACAGAAGATTGAAACCTTATCGCAGCGCATTCTTCAGGTACAAGATGCCGAAAGAGAAGTGATTTCGCAGAACCTGCATGACAATATTGCCTCTCCGTTAGTTTGGGTCAAATTTATGATTCAAGACTTCTTTACCAAAAAAGGTGTCAAAGAAGAAGACACAGAGACCTATAAAGAGATTCTACAACAGTTTGATAATATCATAGAAGAAAGCCGGGGGCTGAGCCACCGGCTGAGCCCCACAGGCTATAGACAGCTTGGCCTTGAAGAATCGATCAGAAGGCTGGGCAAGCGACTTGAACAATTTAAAGGTATCAGTACCCGATTAGAAATTGACGGTCTAAATCTTTTGTTTGAGAATGATTGGAATACCAATCTGTACCGCATCGCACAAGAAGCGTTAACCAATGTTATGAAGCATTCGCAGGCTTCGGCGGTTGATATTACTTTCCAATCGACCCCCAGATTTGCTACTCTGGTGATACGAGACAATGGGGTAGGTTTCAATGCCAAGAAGACCGACCTCGGCCTTGGTCTTTCGATTCTGTACGAAAGAGCAAGGGCCCTGGGGGGCGAGTTAAGAATTGAATCAAAAGTGAATTATGGCACAGAGGTGATAGTTGAGCTTTCAAGAAAAACATAAAGTAATTATAGCTGATGATCATAACCTGATTCGTTCGGGTCTCAAAAAGCTGCTAGAAGAAAATGATGAGTTAACGGTGGTCGCCGAGGCCTCTGATGGCACCGATTTGATCAAGTACGCCAAAAAGCTAGACTTTGATCTGCTGATCACCGATTTAGCCATGCCCAAAGTCAGCGGAATTCAGGCTATTGAAGAAATTCGCAAGGTCAAGCCTGATTGTAAGATCATTGTACTATCTATGTATAAAGAACCCGAATACTTGCAGAAGGTTTTGAATTTGAAGGTGCAGGGCTATCTATTAAAAGAAGATATTCACGAGCAATTGACCATCACCATACGATCAGTGCTGGCCGGGCAGGTAAGTTTCTCTCCCAGCCTTACGGCCCACCTGGCCACCCAGCACGCAAAACAGAAAAAAGATCGTCTGATGTTTGAAATTTTAACCAGGCGTGAGCAAGAAGTGTTTTCGTGTCTGGCTCGGGGAATGTCAAATCAAGAAGTAGCCAGCTTTCTCGGTATTGGTAAACGCACAGTTGAAACTCATCGCCAGAACCTGATGAATAAGATGGATTTTGCCAATATTCAGCAGCTGGTGCGATACGCTATTGAGAACGATCTGGTAGACGATGACGAGAGTGAAGAGATATGAGTCTCGCCCTGCTGCTGTACACTCACTTGCCCCGTGGGTTTGAAATCATCATGGGCGTTTTGCCATCAGTGATGATGATCTTGGTATTGGGTGACTTTGCCAATTCTTTAAATGCTTCGATGCTGCGCAGCTGAATGATCTCATCGCTGAGGCCCTCGCTCAGAATCTTCTGCGCATCTCTCACACCAGCGGCTTCGATTTTTCTACGCTCGGCTTCACGCTTTTCTTGTTGCAGAACATAGACCATTCTCTGGGCATCTTGCTCGGCCCGAAGCTTCATTTCTATTGAATTGTATAAGCCGGGGGGAAGGGTAATGCTCTTCATCAAGACCTTGTCTATCTCAAAACCGCGACTACCCAGAACTGATGCCATTCGGTCTCTGATGGCGATTTCAATCTCATTTCTTTTGCCGGTGTGCATGTCTTTGGCCAGAAATTGTGCCGAAACATCAGCGGCAGCCGATCTGAAAACATTTACCACCACTTGTTTTTCATTCTCAGCAAATTTATCTCCGCCAAATTCAATGAGAAGCTGGGGAATTTTCTCTGCCGTAATTGCGTATAAGATCGATATCTCGGCCTGAACGTTGAGGCCCTCTTTGCTGGGCAGAGATAACTTTACCTCAACGTTTTGCGTGCCCAGAGGCAGTTCGAAGATATCAGTCCATATAGGGTTGTAGAAATAGAGGCCCGGGGTAAGTAGTTTATTGTCTTGTTTGCCGAACTTACGTTCAACCCCCCGGTAACCTTCTTGAATGGTTGTGCAGTACGAACTTAAAAATAGTAAAGCTATTAGTATCAAGCTTTTGTGGCCTGTTTTACTTGCTTTCATATACATATCCTATTCAAAACAATTATAAGAGCGTCACGGGCAGAAAGGTTTCTGCGCTTTGTTGCTTCTCTTCTCTCACTTAGAAGGTATCAAGAATTTTAAAATGATGCAAAAAAAGTCATGAAAAGCTATTCATGCTTTCGCAAGATTTTTTTGACGGTGATTAAGGTTTTAGTAGGGTAAAATACCTACGGGCCGGCAGGGTGCACCTGTCACCATGCAGACTTTCTAGCGAAAAAAAGATTACGACAAGAGAGAGTTTTCTATATAGTTAGTCGTTGTGAAGACCAAACTGTCAATTGTTGACCCAAAGGCCCCGCTTGAAGCCCCTCTTACAGAGGCTGTGGCCTTACTGAAGAACGACGAGGTGGTGGCCTTTCCTACAGAGACTGTATATGGTCTGGGCGCCAATGGCCTCTCAGAAAAAGCGGTAGCAAAAATCTTCAAGGCCAAGGGGCGGCCTGCTGATAATCCGTTAATACTTCATGTCGCTGACCTTGCCATGGTGGCCCAGGTGGCTGAGATCAGCCAGGCAGGGGCCGTGGTTGAGCAACTTGGCAAAAAATTCTGGCCTGGCCCATTAACTCTGGTGCTGCCGAAAAAACCAATCGTGCCCAATCTGGTTACTGCTGGTCTCTCTACCGTCGCGGTGCGGGTTCCGGCGCACCCGGTCGCCCAGAAGTTGATTGAAGAGTGTGGTTTCGCCCTTGCGGCCCCCAGTGCCAATCGTTCAGGTCGCCCCAGCCCCACTACGGCAGATATGGTATTGGCTGATCTCGATACAAAGATTGGCCTGATACTAGACGGTGGGCGCTGCGACATCGGGCTTGAATCAACGGTTGTCGACCTTTCGATTGATTCACCTGCTATTCTTCGGCCGGGAAGGCTGATCGCAGCAGAGCTGGCACCGTACTTGCCAGGCCTTGCTGAGTATACTGCAACAAAGGTTCAGCAAGAAACACCCAGGGCCCCGGGTATGCATTATCAACACTATACCCCCGATGCGAAGGTTGTGCTCTATGCTGATATTGAAGCCGTAAAAGATTTTCTCAAGTCAGAGAGCGCACGAAAGCCAGTAGTGATAACTCTTGCAAAGGGGTTAGAGATGGGCAATGCCGAAGTTATATATTTTGAAGGCCTTGAAGCATTGACACAAAACCTGTATTATACATTCTACGAGGCTGAGCAAAATGAAGTAGATTTGATTCTAGTTCCACAAGTCGAAGAAAGGGGGCTGGGTACCTCGCTGATGAATCGCCTGAAGAAGGCTGCTTCTTTCAGCATCTAATGGGGCTGTTTGTCTTTTCTATCTTTATTTTGTTCTGTACGTACCAAAACTTTCCTGAACCACACACAGTAGTATGAAAATAAAGTCATTGCGTATACCTGATAACGACTATGAGTTTACGGTGCGGTCTCTGCATCGTCCCGGCAGCCTGGGTAAGCTGCTAACCATGTTGGGTACGCTTAATGCCGTGGTCGGTGAAATATCAACCGTATCAATTGGTGAAACTCATTCGATTCGTAAAATTACCATCGCTGTCTATGATGAAGCCCACCTCAAAGAAGTTGAAGAGGGTATTCGCATGTCTGAGACGGCCGAATTGATTTCGCGTAATGATTTGGTGTTTGAACGTCATCGTAATGGTAAGATTCACAGTGGGCGCAAAGAAGATGTTAAAACCATAGCTGACTTGCGCTATATTTATACTCCGGGGGTAGCCCGCATTTGCAAAGAGATCATCGCCGATAAAACCAGGGCCAACGACCTGACATCAATTGGTAACAGTGTGGGCATCTTCACCAATGGCACCCGGGTGCTGGGCCTGGGCAACATCGGCCCGGTAGCCAGCATGCCAGTGATGGAGGGTAAGGCCATCATATATGACCAATGTATTGGTCTCAGTGCTGTGCCAGTTTTGGTCGACGCAGAAGACCCCGATGAATTCATTGAGGCCGTAGTGAAGGTGGCCCCCACATTTGGCGGCATTCACTTAGAAGATATCAGAGCCCCCGACTGTTTTTATATTGAAGATGAATTGAACCGTCGTCTTGAGCAGCCGGTAATGCATGATGACCAGCATGGCACTGCGACGGTGGCAGCAGCTGCAGTGATCAGCGCATTGCGCCTGACTGGCATTGAATTCGCCAAACCCCTCAAGGTGTCGCAGATTGGCCTGGGTGCAGCTGGTTTTGCCATTGCGTCACTGCTGCTAGACTGGGGGGCCGAGGTTACCGGGGTCGACCCTAACGAAAATGCCCAGCAAATGCTGCTTAAAAAAGGTGGCAAGGTGGCGGGCCTCGAAGATGCCATGAAAACCGCCCAGGTCGTGATCTCGACCACGGGGGCCGTGGGCTTAATCAAGCCAGAAATGATTCAACAAGACCAGATTATTCTGGCATTATCAAATCCCCAGCCTGAAATTGCCCCTGAAGATGCCAAGGCGGCCGGTGCCATCTTTGCTGCCGATGGCACCACCATTAATAACGCCCTGGCCTTTCCTGGTCTGTTTAAAGGTGCCATGAATGCCGGTGCGCAGGCAATCACTTCAAAAATGAAACTGGCCGCGGCCGAGGCTATCTCACTCGCCGCCGACAAAAATGAGTTAGTGCCCAGCCCCTTAGATTTGAGTGTTCACCAGAAGGTAGCCGAAGCTGTAGAGAAGGTGGCCCGTTAAAAGAGAGGCGAGCTTTTAAGGGGCCTCAAATCTAAACCCTGAGGCCTGATTAGGCTCGGTCAATCTAAAACAGCTTCACTTCTTTGATTCTGATTGTGCCGACCTTGTTTTGCTCTTGCAGGCTTTTAATTTTATTAAATTGAAAGGGAAAATTAAGTTTGCCTATACTCTTCCATTTTTTGTAATGAACTGTGCCCAAAGCTTTGGGTGATTTGTCGCGTACGGTATACTGCAGGTATTCTAATTGGCCTGTTTTGTTTAGCCATAGTAAATACTGATCAAGCTTTGCCTGGGGTTCGGCTTTACCCCAGGTTGCTAATACCAGATCGTATTTTTTGCCATTAAGAGTTTGTTCGCCTGCATAGACTTTCACATCGGCCTCTCTGATTCGATATACAAACTCGAGAAAATATTGCAGGGTAGGTAGCCAGAACCGAATGTCTTCGTTGTCTTTGAATTGGGGTTTTTCGCCCTTCTTTTCTATATAGGTCAAACCAGATCTGATACCAAGACTGTTCTCTTTATCATCGCCATCTTTGAAGGTTAGAATCGATCTGTCTGAACCAACAGCCCAGATATGGCGGAACCTGTTGCTGTTGCTGGCGCGGGTTTTCTTCAACACAGAGGGCCAATCGACCACATACTCGACGCGAATATTGTTGTAAGACTGCCAGGCTCGAAAATCACCGTTGATCTCGGTCAATTTGCTGAGCAATTCATGGGCTTTGTCTAAATGATATTGGCTGTAGCCCCGCTTTATGCCCGCAGGCCGCAGGTCTGAGAGCTCATTGCCTTTGCATGCCATCAGGCAAAGCAGTAATAGCGAGATTATGGTTGTTTTCATTGTGAGACCTTGAAGTTTATTTTGGTTTTGCTGGCAGCTTGTAGCCTGCTTTCTTGAGCTGTTGGCAGAATTTCTTGTTCGAGAAACGAAACATAACGTCACAGATGGGAACCAGGTTTGTTTCATAGTATTTCACAGTCTTTTCAACGGTGTAGCTGGGCCGGTACAGCAACTTATTGGGTGCCTGACCATATTGCGGATATTTTCGAA
>CAZHLC010000108.1:0-9190 GCA_964532545.1 uncultured Leptospiraceae bacterium
GTACAAGACCCGTTGTTTGTATTGTTGGTATAAATGCCGGTGGCGTTACCGGTTTCGCAGACCGTAATTGTTTCAGAATCAGCTGTCGCTGAGTTCGTTATTGTTACAGAGTATTCATCAATGGCGCTGCCGTTCAGATTTAAGGCCGCATCAGTGACAGTCACCACAACTGCATTGTGGGTCGAGGCCCCATTACCCACTCTGAAAGGTGCCGGGTCTGTTATTGAGATCACCGCATCGATGCCGGTGATTGTGCCCGAGCCAATGGTGACCGTACCGCTATTGCTGTAGTTGGTGACACCGCCTAAATTCAGCGCCCCTGCGCCAACACTGATATTGGCAGCATTGTTCACATTGGTGGTGCCAGACATATCAATTATGCCGCTGGCGCCCGTGTTGATTACGTTACCGTTGTTGATAACCGTTGTTAGACCGCTGAAGTTCGCAGTGCCCTGAGTAGCTTCTATTGTGAGGCCAGGTATAGAGAAGGTGGCTGAGGTTGCTCTGAGTTGAGCCGAGGGGTGATCGATTTGAATGCGCCCGCCTGAGGCGGCATCGAGAGTCGCGTTCAGGGTAACCGTAGGGCCATTATTCTGAATGAGCAGATCTGCATCGATGCGACTGTTACCATTCAGGGTAAGATTGGCTTCGACATCAATGTTGCCATTGAGGGTGAAGCTATTGCTGACGGTGGTTGCAGTCACAATGCGACCACCGTTGGTGTTTTTTATGAGATTATAGAAGGTTGCAGACTGGCTGCCACCAAGATCATTTGCACCGCTTAACGTAACTGTTGATGTTGAGGCTGTAAAGGTGCCGCCATTATAGTTGAAGTTACCCCCAATGCCCAGATTCATAGAGCCGGCATTGAAATTGCCGCCGCTCATGGTAAAATCACTGGTCACATTGAGGTTTGAGCTATTACCATCAAAAGTACCATTCGACTGGCTATAGTTGCCGCCGACGTTTGCGGTTGAAGTGTTACCATTATAGGTGCCCTGCTGAATATCGATGTTACCTGTAATAGTAATGGGGTTTGAGCTGCCGGCTGTGAAGTTGGGTGTGCCGGTGCTTAAGGTTATGTTACCAGCCTGTATGGCTATATTGTTAGTATTGAAGCCTTCATATACGAACAGGGTTCCTGAATCCATAGAGAAGGCATTTGATACGGTCACATCAGACCCACCATTGCCGGTGCGAACGTCGACGTTGAAATTCGCGGCCGGCTGAATCTCAACGGTTTTGGGCGTACTATTTGCGAAGTCAACCAGCCCACTGCCGCCTACTGTTCCCCCGGTGATCACCAGGTTTTCACGGGTCTCGAGTTCGCCACTGGCAATGGTGAGCGTACCGGCTTCTTGTTTATAACCAGCAATGCCACCGGCCGTGCCGCAGGCATTTGAGCCATTTTGAATATAAATGCCAACGATTGAGTTTATCGTGAGTATGCCTGTAAAGCTGGGTAATAAATGAATTGAGCCGGTATTCTGCGAGATTGCGGTCATTTCAGCATTGTTTGTTGGTGAACCCGAGAAAACTGCGCACTCTGTTAATCCATCGGGAATACCGTTGTTCCAGTTGGCAGCAACAGTAAAATCGGTGCTGCTGGTACCCTGCCAGAGTGAATCGATGGCCCAGGCTTGGCTGGCGCCCGAAAACAGGGTCAGCACTAAAATCAGTTTACTCACGTTTAAATATCCCTTAAAAATTGCCATGGTTACCTAGAGAGAGCCAGCTGCTTTGAGTTATGCGCCAAAAAAAATGCGCCTTTATTTTGTGCGCCGCGTCGGGGGTTCGGGGGGAGCTTAAAGGCCCCGCCAGGCTGAACAGGGCGAGGCTCACCGCAATTGCTGCATAGTTATGCCCTGATTTCAGCGTAACCAACTAAGAGTATTACTCGGGGTACCGGCCCTTGGTATTGATCATTATTTGCAGAGTGAAGTGGCCATCGGTAACAATGGTTTCTCAAGCAGCCAAACGGGCCGCTATTGCGACCTGGTGAGTAAAGCGTGGGGCAACAAAAAGTTTCTTAATATAAAAAGACGGCTGCTATATTAATAATCTCAGCTTCGATATCAAAAAGAATCAGGCCTGTGTGCAGGGCCCGAAGGGCAGGCTGCTCTGTATAGGCTCTTAAGTCAGCCGGCAGGCTCTACGGTGGTTGCCTTTGGTGGGCTTGCTTCGGTTGGCTCGCCGATTAACTCAAGGTCAAGCCAGAACTCGCTGCCACTGCCTGGCTCGCTGTTGACCCCAATCTCGATGTTTAAAAGCGAGGCCAGTTGTTTGCACAGTGCCAGCCCGATGCCGGTGCCCTGAATTGCCGACTTTTCAGCACCAGCCCGCTCAAAGGGTTTGACAATGCTGGCCATTGTGTTCTGGTCAATGCCGGGGCCTGTGTCATAAACTGAGATTCTTAACAGATTATTTTTCTGAGTGCAGGCGAGTTCAACCCGGCCCCGTTCAGAGTTATACTTTACTGCGTTAGAAAGAAAATTCAGCAGAATCTGCTTCAGACGCAGGGCATCAGTGTTGACCCAGTAGTCTATCTTCTGCTCAAAAATCAATTCAAGATTATTGGCAGTGGCAGAATGTTCAATAAAGTTGTAACAATCTGCAATGACGGGTTTTAGCGGGGTGGGCTGGGGGTTTACGATTAACTTGCCGGCTTCAATCTGAGTCAAATCTAGAAGCTCATTGATCAGATGAAGCAGGTGTTCACCGCCATTACGAATTTCGCCCAGGGCTTTTTTCTGGCGTGCATCGGGATTTTCAGAGATTGATTCGAGGTACTGGGTAAAACCCAGAATCGCATTGAGCGGGGTTCGTAATTCATGGCTGATTGATGAAAGAAAAACAGTTTTGGCACGGTTTGCTTCGATGGCCTGTTTTCTGGCCAGCTCAAGGTTGCGCTGGGTTTCTTTTTCAACCGTGATGTCTTCAACACTCGACCAGATGTATTGCTGGCCATTGATAGTAATCAGGCGACCCGTCAATCTTACAGGCACAAACAGGCCGTCTTTGTGCAGGTATTCTTTGTCATAGGGCCCATAGCGGCCTGTTTCTGTCAGCGACTGCAGTTGCTCGTCTTCTTTGGCGGCATACTTTTCTGGGGTAATCTGCCAGTAAGTCAACTGCAGAGTGTCTTTGATCGAGCGACCCAGTATGTCTGCGTATTCTTGATTTACATCGATGAGGCGGCCTGACATATCACAGAGGGCCAGGCCCAGAGGCAATTCTTCAAAAAGCGTACGATTGTATTCTCTGCTTTCTTCTAAGGCCCTGCTGGTGGCCAGGCGGTCTTCGCGATTGGCCAACAGAAACAGTATGGTAAGCACCAGCGGAAAAAGAAACATTTGAATCTGAAGAAGGGCGGTATTCTGATCTTGATTGGCAAATGTACCCAGCCCTTCAACTGTGGTCAGCAGCAACAGGGTTGCCGTGAGCAAAACGAAGGCCAGTGTTATATGATAGGGGTAACGAAAAACTGATAACAATAGAATAGGCAGCACCACCGCGGGGGGAAAGCGCAAGTCAAGGCCGGTGGGCAACAGGCCCAGCGAAAACATGATGGTTAAAAGAAGCAGGGCTGTGAAAAACAGCAGTTCGATAAGGGTCAAGAGTTTGAACCACTGCCAACTCTGCCAGGCGCGCCAGCGCAGCAGCAATGGGGTAAATAACAGTACCCCGGCCGAATCACCTACCCACCACGTTATAAAAACTGACCAGTAATCGTTTGCTGCTATAAAATCGCTCAGCATTAGGCCACTTACCCCGAAAACAGCGCTGATCGTCCCGGCCATAATTGAACCAAAGAGAGTTAAATAGGTAAGTTGCCGCACCTGGGTAGGTTGTTTTACCCTTAGAGTGAACCTTTTTATAAGCCAGACCGCGGCCAGGGCACAGAGGGCATCGCCCATACCATTCATTGAGCCAGAAAAGGCTGACTCGGCGATGTTTGACATATTTTCAAAATCAAAATAGGCACATACATTACCAAAAAAGGCACCCAGAAAAATGCCGGGCCAGAGCCAGTAGCCCCTTAAAAGAAGCGCAGCTATAATAAGGCCAGAGGGTACCCAGACCGGGGTTACATTGCCAGGGGGTATGGCGAAGACCTGACCTAACTGAGCGGTAGCAAAATAAACAGAGGCAAGCAGGGCGATCTCAATGATTCTACGAAAGAAACCTGGCTTTTCGTTCACGAGACAAAACAATCATTTTCAGTTAATAGAACAAGTACTAAAGATTTTTTTATTACCGCTACAGGTGAGCGCTTATTGGTGGTAGTCATGGTAGGTAGTGACCAGCTTGTCGAAAAACTAGTTCAGGCCCTGCATGAAGTTGAGGCTATTCAGCTGCGCCTACATCCCCCATTGCTTAAAGAATACCAGGCGAGACTTAAATCTGTGGCCACATTTGCTTTTCTTGCTGATGAGCTGGCCAGGGCAAAGATTGAGGGCCCCATGGCCCCCGTGGTGGGGCATTTGCTGAGGGCGGCCAGTCAACTGCAAAAGGGTATTGAATTATTCTGCTCGGCTGGCAGTAGTCAGGCCGAACTGATGAAGGTGTTTCGTTCAATTCGTTTTTTCTGCCGGGCTCTTGAAGAGTTATACCCCCTGGCTGCCTTCTACCCGGCCATTAACAGGCTGTTTCTTGAAGCAGAAAAAGAAAACGATGCTGAGTTGCAGCAGTTGCTGCAGACAAAACAGAATGATGACACAGGGCGGGGCATCATACACTATAACAACCAGCGTGGTCAACGTGGGGGGTACAGTCTCTATGTGCCTGAGTATTATTCACCCAGTCAGAATTGGCCGCTGATTGTAGCCCTGCATGGTGGCTCAGGCCATGGTGCTGACTTTTTCTTCAGTTGGCTGGCCAGTGCCCGCAGCTTTGGCTGCATTCTATTGGCACCCAGTTCAAAGCTGACAACATGGTCACTGACCAGACCTGAAGTCGATGGTGCTGCTATTGGGCATATGATTGAGCACGTGGCCGCTGAATATAATATTGAAAGACAGAAAATTCTTTATACTGGTATTTCAGATGGGGGAACCTTTGCCATGCGGGCAGCTCTGCTGCCCGGTGCTGCTGCTACACATATTGCCCCGGTAGCCTGCGCTGCCCATGCATTTACAGAAACTGCCGCCTACTACAAAGACAAAAAGATTTATCTGGTGCATGGTGCCAAAGACTGGATGTTTAACGTAAATGGGGTAAGAGTCTCTGCCATTGCCCTGAAGCAGGCTGGGGCTGCTGTTGTCTACCGTGAGATTGAAGATCTTTCACATAACTATGCCCGTGATGAAAACCCTGCCATTCTGCGCTGGTTTTTGTAGACTGAATGAAAATGTGATTTGCAGATTAAATACTCGCTTGAGTTTCAGCCCGTGCTTTTAACCAGCATTATCATATATCTGGCTATCACTGTGGGTATCGGCGTTTATGCTTCACGCCGGGTAAAATCAGAAGAAGACTTTATTCTGGCGGGGCGTCATTTGCCTATGTTCATGGCAACCGCCACCGTATTTGCTACCTGGTTTGGTTCAGAAACCATTCTGGGGGCCTCAGCTGAGATGGTAGAGAATGGTTTGCTGGGTGTGATTGAAGACCCCTTTGGGGCTGCACTCTGTCTTATTCTGGTGGGTTTGTTTTTCGCCAAACCACTTTATCGTCGCCGGTACAATACGTTTGCTGATTTCTATGACCAGACCTTTGGTAGAAAAGCAGAATTTATTGCCAGCATCTGTCTGATACTTTCATACTTTGGTTGGGTGGCCGCCCAGGTCGTGGCCATGGGTCTGGTTCTTGAACAAATAGCAGGGGTGAGCCTTACTACTGGTATTATCATAATGACTGCGATTGTGGTTATCTACACATATAGGGGTGGTATGTGGGCCATTTCAATTACCGATTCAATTCAAATGGTGATCATCATTATTGGTCTGGTTGTTACCGTGTTAATAACCCTGCCTGAGGCTGGTGGAATAGATCAGGTGATTAAAAAGGCGCCGGCCGGCCATTTCGATTTTTTACCGGCGGCCAAATCAGTAGACATTATGGCCTATATTGCCGCCTGGTTAACCCTCGGCTCGGCTCAATACCACAGCAAGATGTTTTTCAAAGAGTTATGGCCTCGAAGAATGAAAGAGTTGCATCGTATTCGGGTATTGTGGCCGGCCTTCTATACCTGACGGTGGCACTGATTCCCCTGCTGTTGGGAATGATTGCTGCGCAACTTCTACCAGCCGAGCGTAATGGTTTGATTGCCCTGGTTTACCAGAAAACCGGTGTGGTGGTACAGATCTTTTTCTTCGGGGCACTGCTCTCTGCTATAATGAGTACGGCCAGTGGTGCACTACTGGCACCATCTGCTATCTTCAGTGAGAACATTCTAAAGAAATACTGGGCCAAAGATATCAATGACAAGAAGATGCTGCATCTAAGTCGCATCAGTGTATTGATCATGGCTGCTGTCTCATTGATCTTTGCTCTGTTAAAAAAAGATATCTATGAGCTGGTTGCCGAAGCTTCGGCCCTGAGTCTCGTCTCATTATTTGTGCCTCTGGTTGCCGGCCTCTTTTTAAAATCGACCAATCAGGCTACGGCCATGGCCAGCATGATCGCCGGGTTAATCTCGTGGTTGATAGCCATGAACTTTTTACCTGAAGCTGTACCGGCAATCTTCTATGGGCTGGGGGCAAGCATTCTGGTTTATCTGGTTGTAGATATTGGGGGTCGGTTATGGGCGGCGCCACCAAGGTGAATGTTGGCAGCTTTGTATTAAATTAGAGAATTGTAAAAATATTGTTGCCATGGCAAAGGGCCCCTCTATTTTATGGCCAACAAAAGGGATGGTGTGGTTCATTGAATCAAAACCAGCCCCTATCACGATCTGTTTTAAAAAAAGGAGAGATTTTATGGAAGGATCTTCAGGAGCAGGTGGCGTAGTCGTACTGATTATCTACCTCGCTATTATCGCATTAACAATTGCCTCATTTTGGGTAATTTTCACAAAAGCCGGAAAGCCTGGCTGGGCCGCTATTGTGCCAATTTACAATCTAATTGTGTTATTAGAGATCGCAGGCAAGCCAGCATGGTGGATTGTTCTGTTTCTGATTCCTATTGTCAGCTTTATCATTCTGATTATAGTTAACATAGAAGTTGCCAAAGCTTTTGGCAAGGGCACAGGCTTTGGTATAGGTCTGTCTTTTCTCGGGGTGGTATTCTATCCAATGTTAGCATTTGGTGATGCCACCTATCAGGGTACGCCAGCAAGCTAATAAGCCTAACAGTTGAATCTGTTAAAACGCCAGCGAACAGCTGGCGTTTTTCGTTATAAAGCATTTGACCTGAGTTTTGCGCTCAAATAGGGTGCCTTTCTTATCAAAAATTAGGAGTGTGTTTATGAGCGCAGAAAAAGGAAGTATTGGCTGGGCAATTCTAGGGTTCTTTTTACCCCTGGTAGGCCTGATTCTCTACTTTGTATGGAAGAGTAAAAAACCAGGTGATGCAAAAATGTCAATCATTGGTGCAGCGATTGGTTTCTTTCTCGGAATCATTCTCAACATAGCAATGCGTTGAGAAAAGGGGCTGCAAAGCCCCTTTTTTTGAACGAAAATTCATGTGCCAGAGAAAAGGGGGCCGATAAAAATATAAGGTACAATTTTATGTTTATTAAAAGAAGCATCATTTTTATTCTATTACTGGTCAGTAGCCAGCTGATAGCCAAGAGCTCTGAAGAGGCCTTCACTGAGGCCATAGACCTTTATCGTACGGGCGATATTCAGAATATGAAAAAGGCCCTGATCGTCGTTGAAGAGGCTCTACAGAATGACCCCAACAATGCCAAGCTGATGTCACAATTGAGTCTGGTTTATGCACACATGTCATACCGCGATCTGCATTTTGGTACCAAAGAAACTGATTATCTTAAGCTAGCCAGGGTATTGGCCAATAATGCGATCAAGCAGACGAAGGGCAAAAAGACCAATGATAAGATTGACCCGGCCTACGAGGCCAAGAAAGCTCTGGCTAATGTGCTGTTAATCGAAGGTAACCGGGGTGAAGCAAAGAAACTGATAGAAGAATTGATCAAACAGAACCCCAAAGACGGGGTAGCATTTTATATGTATGCCTGCGTAAGTGAAGGTTCAATAATTGACGAAAGCAGCAATGCAGGCCAGCGCATGAAAAAAGCCCTTGAGCTTTTTCCCACTTATGTATTTAGTCTGGGCGATATGACCCTTGCTTACCTCAAAGCCGGGCAGATTGATAAAGCCGCTGAAATGCTGACAAAACTTGAAAAAGACCATTCTTCAAATTCAGAACTGGCCTATTATCAGGGTATGGTGGCACTTCATCAGGGTAAGCTTGACGAAGCCCGCAAACGTTTTCAAACCTACATCGATAAAAACCCTACCAGCAATCTATCGCAATACCTTAAGTTTTACATGGATGGTGGCCAACAGTAGGCCACTTTAAAACGCTGAAAAATCAGTCTCGTCAGAATCCCAAATGATCTTACGGCCCCTTAAACCGCCAATGATCAATCTTACTTCAGCTTTTGATTCTCTTAACTCAGGTAAAAGATGTATAGGCAGCAGGGTCTGCAGCCGTTTGCTGATTGAGCAGCGAATTTCTGAAGTATCAGCCTTTTTCAATAACCTCTGCCAGTTCTTTGAGGGCACCCCATCGCGAAAGGTGCGAAAACCGGTGAGTTGGCAGCCGTTAAACTCAAGCCAGTAGTTTTTTTTCTTTGCCTTGAATCTGATGTGATACACGATAAAGTTAACCGGGCGTCTTTCGATGTTTTCATAGAAATCAGCCTCTAGATAGATTCGGCCGGCCAGGCGGGCCACCTGTAGCGAACGTATGTCAAGGGGGCGGTCAGCTTTAGCATCACCAGGTGGGTCGCGAGTAGTTGTGCTGTTTTTAAGCAGTAGACTGTTATTGCTGAAGCCATCTATCAGTGGCTTCGTCGGCCTGGCATAAAACCAGTTGAAGCGGGTGCTGTCAGAATTCCAGTTTTCAGCGCTGGCAAAGCCGCCGGCATGATAGCGCATTTGAAATTGCGGCCCCAGGTTGAAATCACGGGTATTAAATTCAATTTCGTATGTGTTGCCGAAGGCTGCTTTGATCTTGTCTGGGTTAATGCTGCTTTTGCGGGGTTTTTGACCATCTTTGAAAT
>CAZHLC010000109.1:0-9189 GCA_964532545.1 uncultured Leptospiraceae bacterium
CTATTGAATCTGGCGGCAGCCCCTGTAGCATCGGTACTGCCTGTAGAGCCTGCGGTGCCCGCGAGAGTGGTGACGGCATTTGTTGAGAGTACCAGTTGGCGAATGGTCTGGTTACCAAAGTCAGTGATATATAGATTTGTGCCGTCAGTAGATACGCGCTGCGGGTTGCTGAAGCGTGCTGCATTACCTGTACCATCGGTAGAACCAGCCGAACCCGCAAGACCCGCAATGGTGGTCACGACTGCTGACGAAATTACGACTTTGCGCACGGTTTGGTTTTGATTCTCGACGACGTATAAATTTGTACCGTCTGTAGTGATCCCCTGGGCAAATCTGAAGCTTGCAGCGGTTCCGGTGGCATCGGTTGAACCTTGTACGCCTACAGTACCGGCCAATGTTGTAACAACCCCAGTCGCTATCACCACCGTTCTGATTGTGTAATTCAGATAGTCTGATACGTATAGGTTGGTGCCGTCTGTGGTTAAACCAAGCGGAGTATTGAACCTGGCCGCTGGGCCGGTGCCGTCAGTGGTGCCGCTTGAGCCAGAGGTACCGGCCAAGACGCTCACCGCTTGTGAGGCGATAACGATTTTCTTGATCACATGATTGTTGCTATCACTAACATAGACATTCGTACCGTCGCATGTAATGCCCTGCGGCGTGTTCATGCCGGTAGCAAAAGTACTTACTACCCCAGTAGCGATAACCACCTTGCGCACTGAGTTATTACCTCGGTCTAGAACAAATAGGTTAGTACCGTCAGT
The DNA here is from genome assembly GCA_964532545.1 of uncultured Leptospiraceae bacterium. GTDB lineage: Bacteria > Spirochaetota > Leptospiria > Turneriellales > CAZHLC01 > CAZHLC01. The sequence continues at coordinate 765 of CAZHLC010000109.1, forward strand.
GGTGATGTCAACGGGTGTATTGAATCTGGCTGCGGCACCGGTTGCATCAGTAGTACCCTGGCTGCCTGCAGTACCCGCCAGGGTCGCGACAACCGCACCATTGGTGCATGTGCCTCCCTGTATGTGGCCTCCCATCTGGGTGGTACCCACGCAAGATGAAGTGCCTCCGCCACTATCTGTTGCGGTCGTAGTATTCTCATTATTATCGCAGTAACTTAAGGTGAGCAAGGCGCCTGAGAAAAGTAATAAGAAAACAAACTTTGATTTTTGCATAGGCGAGACTCCTGAATTGGTCAAGGTTTCAGCCCATAGCCCCGGGTTCAACCACTAATTTTCTATCAGAAAACGACCCTGAATAATATATTATCTATCTCATGGTGGGCAGTGCCCTGTTGATAGCTGCACCTAAAGAAGCACAATTTCTTCAATATCAAATGCCGACGAAATTCTAAAAAAAGAAATGTGTTGCCCCTGCGCAATTCGGCCGGCTTATGCTGCAAGCTTACCTTTTGGAATGGTATAAGATGACCCGGTATTTAATCTGGGTATAGTTGCTCTTACCTTTTTTCGTAACCTTAACCTTTGAAACCGTTACATCGATAGGATACTCCTTTTTCAAATCAAAAAAACGGTTTACAGTACTTTTGTCATAGGGAAATTTTCGAGGTAACCAGACTAGGGTTGCCCCGCCAAGTCTACCTCTCTGATGATAGCGCCATATGCGCTATAGCTAAAATGAGTATCTGAGGCTTGCTATGGGGTAAGGGTGGCCCGTAAATCGTCATTATATTCTGAAACATAGTCTGCGGCAGTCTTACCCTGTATGTTTACCAGCTTTTTTCTCGCACCTATACGTAAGAGTTTATCTACCATATCGTGGTTGCCATGCTTTGCTGCCAACATTAGAAGCGTAAACCCGCGGTTGTCTGGTTTATTTATCAAGGGTTTTCTCTTCAGAAAGAAATTAACCAGGTCATTGCCGGGAAACTGTCTGTTGAGCAAAACATGAAAGGCACTTTGGCCATTGATTGAGAGAGCGTTCACATCGGCCCCGGCTTTTACCAGTTTCTCAACGGTTTCTGAATTTGCTTCATCTGTAGCTACAGCGATGGGTAAGAGGCCCCCCGGGCAGGCAATATTGAGCTTGGCCCCCGCGGCAAGATGCCCCTCAATGGCGCTTTCATCTGCCCGGGCAACCGCGGCACAGAACTCAATATGGGTTTTGAGTGAGTCACCAATCTGCGCCTTTGCTTTCAAAAGCATATCGATTACCTTGGTACTTCTACGATGAGCCTGGGCAATGTCTAAAGCGCTTTCACCCTTTGCGTTCAGAGCATTAACCCCAGCTTTATTCTCTAAAAGAATTTTCATACACTTTTCAGAGCCCCAGCCCGCGGCGCTCATCAAAGGTGTGCTGCCAAATTGTTTCTCAACATCATTTACAGGTAATTTCTGGGCAATTAAATACTTACAGACAGGTTCTGAATCATTAGCCAGGGCATACCAAAGCGCCGTCTGGCCATATTTGTTTTCAGCAAAGAGGTCAGCCCCGCGCTTACGTAAGAATTTCACCATTTTCAGGTCACCATTCTCAACCGCCCGCATCAGTGCTGTCTGCCCCAGAATTCTGGTTGTACTGATATTCGGCTCTTTCGAATATTGATTCTTCCACGAGTTGAGAACCAGGTCGACCATCTCTTCACTACCTGAATCAACCGCATAAAAAAGATAATTTGACCCATCTTGGGTTTTCTTCGTCTTATCAGAAATCTTTGAAAAAAGCGCTCGTGCCCTCGCAACCTGCTTTTTTTCGAGCAACATCATGAAGAGATCTTGCCCCAGGTTGTCTTGGCGGTTCAGGTTGGTTTCTTTTTCTACCAGACGATCATAAAACTCAAAACGTTCATAAGATATAGCGAGCATGCTCAGGGTATCTTTGTCTTTTGTTTTATAGGCGAAATCTGGGTTGTTGCCGAAGGCGGTTTCGAATCTTTTCTTATCGCCATCTTTAATGGCGCTAACCAGGTTACTGGTAGCCTCAGTATTCGGGGCTTTTATACCCAGGTTTGTACGCAATTCTTTGGCAACTTCATCGAAGCCTTTTTCTTCAGCAGCTTGTAGCAAGGTTTGGTCATTCCAGCTGGTTGCCCGGGTAGACGCCGAAGCCCCAGCTTTCAACAGCACTCTGACGTGCGCGGGGTTGTTCTGCAGTGCCGCAACTCGCAGAAGTTCATCACGCTCTATCTGGGTGCTGGCAAATTTGATAATAACTTTGGCACTTTTGATCTTCTTTTCGTACAGGGCCGTGCTAAAGAGCTGGGCAAGCTGATCTCTTTTTCGAAAGGCCAAAGCCTTGTTGCCTGCCGCAGGTTTTGTCTTATTCAGAAAGTCTTCAAGCGCCTTGGCGTTGTCTCTTGCAATTAGATCTGAAAGGTAGTAAAATGGCCAATTTTGCTGCTGAGCGCTGATCGTTAGTAACCGTTGAAATTGTTCGGGGCTTTGCTTACCTGCTGCCAACAGGGCCCTGCTATTAACCATAACCTTGCTCTTTAGTAGCTCTTCAACCACTGACATGTTCTTTGCCATGATAGCATAGGCCATAACTTCTGATAGATCGATATTTTCAAAGCCGTTTTTCTTCAGCAATGCTATAATCTTAAAAACATCTTTGTGTTGACCAATTTGCTCTAAGCTACTTTGAAGTTCATCGCGCTTATAGGTTGCGCGGCTAAGCCAATATTCAATGGCTTTTACATCACCGTGTAGCAAGGCCCATGCAAGGGGTAATTTATATTCAATCTTAACCCTTGGTTTCAATTGGCTTTTTTTAAATTTCTTCATTGAAGGCAAATGGGCGAGGGCAATGCTCTGCTGTAAGCTAAGCCGTGGCTTTTTCTTGGCTTTATCGAAAAAGATTCTAGCTACCTGGTATTTCTTCTTCTTTAGAGAGTAGGCAAGGGCACCCGAGGGGTTGGCCCTGTGTTTGAAGAGTATTTGTTGGCAGGCTCGACAATTGACCTTCGCAGCCAGCATTAAGGCGCTGAAACCGTTGTATTTTCCCCCTTTTACTCGCAGATTTACATTGGCACCTGCTGCAATTAAGAGTCGCATTGCCTCAATATTTTCGTCTTCAGTGGCTGCCAAGAGTGGCAGGTTATAGTTAAAGTAAGAGTCTTTAGCGAAAGAAACATGCTTATTGACATCGGGTTTTGTCTTGAGCATCAATTTTAAATAGGCAATGGCTTTTTCATTTTGGGCTGCATAGAGCAGGGGAGTTTCTGAACTTTTATCAACATAGTTCAAATCTGGTTTTGTCTTCAGCAACTTTTTGAAGATTTCGAGTCTGTTTTTCTTCATGGCGTAAACCAGGGCCGAATTATTGTAAATGCGCACATTGGCTGTTGGTGAAGCGCCAGCTTTTAGAGCATTTTTAACCCCATCAAGGTTGCCCCGGTAGATTGAATCTGCCAGAAGTGTATTGGCCGCAATGGTCTCTGAGCTATATGCCCCCTTTTCTTTCAAATAGTTCATTATTGCATGGCGTTCTCTTTTCTCGGCATAGTAGAGGGCAGACTTTTTTTCATCGTCAAGGGTGTTTAGGCGGGCACCGGCTTCTACAAGTTGCTTGACCATGCCTAGTTGCCCAGTGCGGCTAGCCATGATCAAAGGTGTCGTGCCGTCAATGTTGGCGTGGTTGACCAACTCAGAAATCTTCATTAACTCAGTAGCGAGCTTTGGTCGGTTGTAACTCACAGCCAGGTGCAGCAGGCTGTTTTGTCGCTTATCAAGTGGGGTGAAGCTGGGTTTTTTACGCAAAATTACCTGAATAAGATTATCTTTGGCTTCAGATTCTACGGCACTCATGAGCAAAGAATTGTGATTCTTATCGCGAACATTCACATTTACCCCTTTTTTTACTAACCAAATAGTGAGCGGGTAGTGCTCATGTTGTAGGGCGAATTGGGCAAGGGTTTGCCCCTGAGCATTGATGACCTTTATAAGTCTGCGCTCTTTCAGCATCAGGTTGATGTATTTCTTCTTGTTTTGTGCAACCAATGAGAATAGAATTTTTGATTTCTTGGCCTTTGATTTTTGTTTTCGCAGGGCCCTGCGAAAACCTTTGAAATCATCTACCAGGGCCAACATGGCCAAGTCGTTTCTGAAATTTCGCTTTTTTTTAACTTTTGCATATAAGAGCTTTGCTATCTTGTTTTTTTTCTGCGTAAAGGCATATTCAAAGGCGTTGAGCCCCTCACTGTTTTTGAAGTCAACTTTGGCCCCAAAGCCCAAAAGCAGCTTAATGCGGTCTGCTTGATCATCTCGAATTGCCAGGTGCAGCAAGGTTAAACCATCGCATTGATGATAGCGCGCATTTGATATGCGCTGGTTGGGGTTCAGGCCCTTCTGCAAAAGAATTTTCAAACCCTTATTGCTGTGTTCACCGCATAGAGATAAGATATGCCGCTGATCGAATTTCTTTGCATGCCTCAGCAATTCGGCCAGGGCTTGATCGTTTCGATTATATAGGGTGGTCGAGATAAGCGGCCATTCGTAGGTTTCAGAATCTGTCGATGTCGAATTCACATTGGCACCAGCTTTGACCAGTATTCTAATATTTTTATCGCGATCAGTGCTGGCAGCTTTCTCAAGCAGTTCATTTAGCGCATTGTCATTTACCCTGAATTTTTTTCTCTTACTTAATAGCAGGCTAAAGATCTTATGATTTGCTGATTTTGCCGCATCTTCTAATGCCCAAAGAAAAGTCAGCTCGACCTTTTTGCCATTCTCTTTTGTGCTTAGTAGGGCGCGCAGAATCTTGATGCGCTCATGTATCACCGCAAATCTCAAGGGCGAGTCTGCGCCTTCAACGCCATGGTATTCATCTTTATTAAAAGACTTCTTATACATCAGGGCGCCCGCCTTGATTAAGAGCAGGGTAAGGCGATCACCCGCTCTTGAGCGCAGGGCCTGCCCCAGAGGAGTTTCGTTGCGCCCGTTTTCATGGTTTACATCGGCGCCCAGCTCAAGACATTTCTTAACCAGGTTGAAATCATTGGCATCTATGGCATAAAAAAGCGGAGTATTACCCTGACCGTCAGTTTGCTTCACCGAATCTTTGGTTAGTAATTTTTCAAAGGTTTTGAACTGTTTTTTGTTTGCTGCAAAAAACACGTTCTTTATTTTAGCCGGGTCTATGATCTTCTTAGCCGTCAGGTATGATATGAGTTGGGGGTTGCCCGAGCGAATTGCATAATCAAGAGGGGTGTTACCCTGGTTATCTTTTAGTTTAAGGTCAGCACCTGCCTCTATCAGAATCATGGTCGCCGGCATTCCATGGCTCATGGCCAAATGTAAAACACTTTGACCTGCATAGTTCGTGGCGTTGAGATCGGCACCTTTCTTGATTAAAAACTTGAGGGCCTTTTCATCGCGAAGGGCATAGGTCAGGGTCGTTAGCCCTAAAAGATCGCGCTTTTCTATCTGAGACAAAGAGAAATCGACATGGTGCAGTGAATTGTCATTTCTTCGAAGGTAAGCCTTAATAGGAGTGATACCCTGCTTATTTACCACGTTTGTACTGGCCCCAGCCTTGATCAACAGCTCGGCAATACGAAATTGACGCCTGGTTAATGCAGAAAGAAGCGCAGTATTACCAGCCTTGTTCGTGATTGTGAGGTTTGGTTTCAATTTCAACAAGGCCTCTACTTGACTGGGCCTGCCATACATGGCAGCATAGTGAAGTGCGGTATAACCCCGTATGTTTTGCTTATTGATCTCAAGCTCTTTGAGTTTCAGAATTGAACTGATGATCTCGGTATTACTTCTTGAATTGCCCATCGCCATACCACGGTATGCGTTCATCAGCGCGGTATTGCCCTGGTGATCTAGCATGTTAATGTCAATACCCTTGAGATAAAATTCTTTTGCTTTTTCAACTTTGCCCCTGCGCAGGGCACTGAAAAAATAATAGTGGTTGAATGCCCGAGCAGCTGGCATAGCACCCTTGCTTAAAAAGAGAGAGCGTAACTCTTCATCGCGTGTGAAGGCATGGCTTACATTTGTCAAGGGTGTTTGGCCGTTCGAGCTGAGTCGATTGAGATCAGGGTTATATTTAAGAAGTAAATTTATCAGGTCGATATCAAATCGGTCTTCTGGCTTTTTCAGCGTACCCACACTGGTAGCCCGATGCAGTGGTGTCGAGCCCCATTGGTTTGCCAGGTTAATGTCGGCACCTTTTTCTAGAAGGTATTTTACTACCTCTTTATGCCATTTTGAAGTGGCTTCAGAGAGGGCAGTGCTACCTTTGATATCGGTGGCATTGATGTTAGCCCCCTGTTTAATTAAGTACTTTACCACTGCAAGTTGACCATAATAAGCCGCTTCTATCAACGGCGTGTCGCCCGCGCTATCTCTCGACTCAATATCAATGCCCTGCTGCACCAGAAAGGTGACGATTTTAAGGCGACCTTTTTGAGCTGCTTTAATAAGAAGCGAAGAATTCTTATGATTATTATAATAGTGTAGCTTAGCCGCAGAAATAAAATCGGCGTCTGATTTTTTATCTAAGATTTTTGCCATATGATAATGTTTTTTGGCTCGTGCAGCTTCGAGAACCTTTTTTGATTCTAAATCAATTAAGTCTTTGGGCAGGTTGCCAATGCTTATTTCTCGGGGGTAATCTCGTTCATAATCAAAGTCATCTGCGCGCACCAATGAGCGCCCAAAAGGGTTGGCGTTTAAATCAATTAACATTTGAACAATTTCTGGCCGTTGAGCCAAAAGGGCATAGTAGAGGGGTTGTAAGCCGCGAGCGTCTCTTTTGTTAACAAGACGTCGATCGCCCTTGATGCGTTTTTCTACTTCAGTTTTCTTACCGGCGATTATCAGCTTTGCGAGCTCACCGTTTTGAGCCCAGGCGCTGGTGAACAACAGCGAAATGAATAGGGGGCATAGTTTCAAGAAACCCATGGCAAAGTAGTATTTCAAGAAACCCAGGGTCAACATTTTTGCTGCTGGAATAAGATGGCTTTTTTTTAGACTCTGCGGCCTTAATTCAGTCTGTTATCACAGCCCGAAATGCCAGCCCGGCTGTAAGCCCCTGAGCACCGGGGTTTTCAGGGCATTCAGATAAGCAGAATTAAACCTGTTTCAAACAGAGGCTAGATTTACCGGTTCGGTTCATGCTCATCGTCATGCCCTCATTCACCATTGCCCATGGCCTTCAGGTAGAGGCCGTTATCATCTGTTACCCAGTCAAGGCTCTTCCATTATACATTGTCGAATATGACATCGGGTCATTGCAGAAGATTTAAGCCTATGGCTTGGTTTCAGATACTATTTCTGCTTGAAAACGACTCGATAGATGTTTTATATGGCTTATGGTGGGTCGTACCCTTTTGAAAAGAAGAACTAGAGAAGCACAATTGCTTAAAAGTTAAATGAAAAAAAATCTAAAAGCCACACCAAGACGATATGATAAATGCCATTGTACGTAGCAGTTGCAGATTTGCGATGTTTCCAAACCTTCTACCTGCACGAATTTATACTCTATCTAAACCACTTAAGCGAAAAATAATCGAAAGTCAGACAAGCCTGAGTTTTCTAAAAACAGATAGGATAGGGGACGGTCCATTTAGGTTATTTGGTGACCTTTTCTGCTTAAGCAATAGAGAGAAAGTTTTCTGCGATGAATGGGTAGATTACCCGGTAACAACTTTGACCCATCAATCTTGCAGCAAGCACTTAGTAACTATAGATGAGTTCATACAAGTGTCATGCCCTAATTGTGGCAAAAATGAACTAACAATTGCAGAGACTCTGGGGCTCGAAAGCATCTACGATCTTAGTGACCTGTTTGAAGTAACTTACTATGAATCTTGAGCACATAATCTCCCTGCCAATACTACCAGGCAGCATCAAAGAAAAAAGATTAACAGTGAGCTAGCCTGGTCATTGGTATAGAAAGGCTGAATCTTACAGTGTTGCTGAGTGTTTCGAAGAAACATCTGCCTACAATTGGGTGAGGTATTAACTCTAAAAAGGGCCCTTTAGGTGCTAGAAATTCCGTTAATGTTTTTTTCCAATGCTCTTCTTGTCTGGGGAATTACTTTAAAACATACTTTTGGAATAAATTTCTAATTTATTGGAATCTAGATCTATAAATTTAATGCGCTTTAACTGTTGCTTGGGATATTTTGTCATGATTTGCTCAGTGAGAATATTTGAAAAGAAAAGCATTCGAGGGCTTTCTACGAAATTAACAAGATGATCATCATGACCAATCGTGGATTCATTAAGAATTAGTTTTTTAAAAGATGAAACTTTTTTCGTTCCCTTAACAAGAGCATACTTTGACTTTCTTAAATCGATTGCGTTTATTTTTATATTGTCATTAAGAAGGAAAAAGTAATCTTCATTTTGATTA